>NZ_JASCXP010000160.1:0-14875 GCF_030010695.1 Nocardia sp. CC201C | reverse complement strand
GGACTACGCCACCGGGGAACGGGTCGCCTTCGGCGCGCCCGACGCGCCGGAGGCGAATCTCGGTGCGGCCCTGCGGGCCTCGTGGGCGGTGCCGGGCTGGTTCCCGCCGGTGCCCATCGCCGGACGCCGCTTCATCGACGGCGGCGCGGCCTCCACCGCCTCGGTGGACCTGCTCATCCCCGATCACCTCGACGAGATCGTGGTGCTCACCCCCATGGCCTCCGCCACCCCGGTGCCCGCCACCGGTCCCGGACACCTCCTCGAACGCCAACTGCGCCAGCGGATGAGCGCGCGGCTCGACGAGGAGATCGCACGCGTGCGCGCCACCGGCACCAAGGTGCTGTGCCTCGGGGCGGACGCCGAGGACCTGGCGGTGATGGGGCCGAACTTCATGGACGGCCGCCGCCGCCGAGAGACCTTCGAGCACAGCCTGGTCAGCACCCGTAAGGCAATGGAGCGAGGGGAATTCGCGTGAGCGGTCAGGTACGGCGGCGGCACGGGATCGGAGCGGGCCAGCCGCCAGGATGCCGGTCGAAGGCGGCATCGGGAGGCGGGCAGGCTGAGGATCGGTCCGATCAGGCGAGGAAGGAAACAGCGTGAGCATCTTCGGAAACGGCTATCCCGCAATCGATCCGACCGGCGCGCGGGTCCTGGTCACCGGGGCCGGGCGGGGGATCGGGCGGTGCACGGCCGAACTGTTCGCAGGCAAGGGGGCACAGGTCGCCATCGCCGATGTGGACAGCGCCGCCGCCGAAGCCGCCGCGGCGGCCCTGGGGGGCAAGGCATTCGAACTCGATGTGCGCTACCGCGCGCAGTGGGACCGGGTGGTCGCCGAATTCGGCCGCGTCGACATCCTGGTGAACAATGCCGGTGTCATGCCGGCCGGGGCCTTCCTCGACGAGCCGGACGCGGTGGGCCGCACCACCATGGACGTGAACGTCTGGGGACTCATCCACGGTATGCGCGCCGTCGCGCCCGGCATGATCGACCGCGGCGTCGGCCACATCGTGAACGTCGCCTCGCTGGCGGGCAAGATCCCGCTGCCCGGCCTGGCCGTCTACAACGCCAGCAAGTTCGCCGCCGTCGGCCTCTCCGCCGCCACCCGGCTGGAGTTCGCCGAGCACGGCGTGAGCGTCAGCTGCGTCCTGCCTTCCGCCGTCCGCACCCGCCTGTCCTCGGGATTGACGCTGGGACACGGCCTTCCGACCGTCGACCCGGAGGATGTGGCCGCCGCCGTCGTCCAGACCGTCCGCACCCGCAAGGCGGAGGTGGCCGTCCCCAACTACCTCGGACCGGTGGACGTGGCCCTGGCCGCCGCCCCCGAACCGGCGGTCCGCCTGGTCCGCCGCCTGTTCGGTGGCGACCGCGCCCTGCATCCCGCCGACACCGCCACCCGCGAGCGCTACGAGGCGCAGATCCGCGCCATCACCACCGACGAGGAGGGGTGACCCCTCGTACGGTAGGCGACTACTCGAAGCGGATGCCCTGTGCCAGCGGTAGTTCGGTCGAGTAGTTGACGGTATTGGTGGCCCGGCGCATGTACGCCTTCCACGAGTCGGAGCCGGATTCGCGACCGCCGCCGGTCTCCTTCTCGCCACCGAACGCGCCGCCGATCTCCGCACCCGAGGTGCCGATATTGACGTTGGCGATACCGCAGTCGGAGCCGTCGGCGGCCAGGAAGCGTTCCGCCTCGCGCTGGTCGCGGGTGAAGATCGCGGACGAAAGGCCCTGCGGCACACCGTTGTGCAGCTCGATGGCGGCGTCCAGGTCGTGGTAGGTGAGCGCGTAGAGGATGGGTGCGAAGGTCTCCTCGCGCACCACCGCGGTCTGGGCGGGCATGCGCACCAGTGCGGGCCGCACGTAGAAGGCGTCCTCGCCGAACCCCTCCACTCGCTCACCGCCGCAGATCAGCTCACCGCCGTCCTCGAGCGCGCGTTGCAGCGCCGTCTGCATGCCGAGGTAGCCCGCGCTGTTGATGAGCGGACCCACCAGCACCCCTTCGTCGAGCGGATTGCCCACGCGCAGTTGCCGGTACGCGGCCGCCACCCGATCCAGCAGCGGCCCGATCACGTCGGCGTGCACGATGAGCCGCCGCAGGGTGGTGCAGCGCTGCCCGGCGGTTCCGGCGGCGGCGAACACGATGGCCCGCGCGGCCAGATCCAGATCCGCCGACGGCGTCACCACCGCGGCGTTGTTGCCGCCCAGTTCCAGCAGGCAGCGGCCGAACCGAGCCGCCACCCGCGGGGCCACCGTGCGGCCCATGCGCACCGATCCGGTGGCGCTCACCAGGGCGACCCGGGAGTCGTCGACCAGCTGCTCGCCCACTTCGGCCGAGCCCTGAATCAGTTGGTGCACTTCGGGATCCGCACCCGCCTCGACCGCCGCGCGGCGCAGCAGGGTGTGGCAGGCCAGCGCCGTGAGCGGCGTGGTCTCCGACGGCTTCCACACCACGGTGTCACCGCACACCAGCGCCAGCGCGGTATTCCAGGCCCACACGGCCACGGGGAAGTTGAACGCCGAGATCACCCCGACCACCCCGAGCGGATGCCAGGTCTCCATCAGCCGGTGCCCCGGGCGTTCCGACGGCATGGTGCGCCCGTACAGCTGGCGCGACTGGCCGATGGCGAATTCGCAGATGTCGATCATCTCCTGCACTTCGCCGCGCGCCTCGGCCGGGATCTTGCCCGCCTCCAGCGTCACCAGTTCGCCGAGTTCCTCCTGATGCTCGGCGAGCAGGGCGGCCAGCCGCCGCACCACGGCCGCGCGCACCGGTGCGGGCACCGTGCGCCAGTCCCGGAAGGCCGCCGCCGCCCGCTCGACGGCCGCGTCCACCTCCGCGCGGGAACTCGGTCGCAGGCTGGCCAAGTCGCCGCCGGTGATGGGAGTGCGGGCCGGTAGCGGACCCGGCTCCGGCATGGCCACGCCGAGCCGCTGCAACAGCGCCTCGGCGCGGTTCCTCAGCTCGCGAGTGTTGCGCTCGGTCAATGCCTGGGTCATCTGCACCTCCTGGGTTCCCACCACCGAGTTCGGTTCGCCGCGTTAGTCTTCGCTGATGGCGGATACACCGGCGAAACCCGTACTCGACGATATCGATCGACTGCTGATACGCGAACTGATTGCCGACGGTCGCGCCACCCTGTCCAACCTTGCCGAGAAGGCGAACCTGTCGGTTTCCGCCGTGCAGTCGCGGGTACGGCGGTTGGAGGCGCGTGGCGTGATTCGCGGCTACACGGCGAATGTGGATCCAGAGGCGTTGGGCCAGATGCTGTCGGCATTCGTCGCGATCACTCCTCTCGACCCGTCGCAACCCGATGACGCGCCCGCTCTCCTGCAACATGTACCCGGAATCGAGGCATGTCATTCGGTGGCCGGCGAGGAGAGCTACATGCTGCTGGTCCGGGTGGCGTCCCCCCGGCACCTGGAGCAACTGCTGCAAGAGATCCGCGCGACCGCGAACGTCAGGACACGAAGCACCATCATTCTGCAGACATTCTATGACAAGTAGCCTTGGATCGTAATTATTTCGTTGTTTACGGGTCTCGCCGTTAATTTTCCTTTACAGTGGGTGGCGTGACCCTCGAATTCGATCGGCTCGGGGCGGTTGCCGAAACGACACTGGTCACCCCCGCCCGGGTGCACGAAATCCTCTCCGCGTCCATCCTCGCGGACGGTTTCGACATAGTCCTGGACCTGCGGAAATCCCGCGGTCTCCGTTTGGTCGACGCCCGCACCGGTGACGTCTACCTCGACATGTTCGGGTTCTTCGCCTCCAACGCGCTGGGGATGAACCACCCCGCGCTGGCCGACGACCGCGCCTTCCGCGCGAGCCTGTCGGACGCGGCGATCAACAAGCCCAGCAACTCCGATATCTACACCGTCGAAATGGCCCGCTTCGTGGAGACTTTCAGGCGGGTGCTCGGCGATCCCCGGCTGCCGCACCTGTTCTTCATCGACGGTGGCGGCCTGGCGGTGGAGAACGCCCTCAAGACGGCCTTCGACTGGAAGAGCCGCCACAACGAAATGCACGGTCGCCCAGCCGAACTCGGCACCAAGGTGCTGCATCTGACCGGAGCCTTCCACGGGCGCACCGGCTACACGATGTCGCTCACCAACACCGATCCGGTGAAGACGGCGCGGTTCCCAAAGTTCGACTGGCCGCGCATCGACACCCCGTACCAGGCCCCCGGGCGCGATCTGGAGGCCGCCGAGCGTCGCGCGCTGGACCAGGCCATCCGCGCCTTCACCGCGCATCCGCACGATATCGCCTGCTTCATCGCCGAACCCGTGCAGGGCGAGGGCGGTGACCGGCATATGCGGCCGGAATTCCTGCGCACCATGCAGGATCTGTGCCACGACAACGACGCGCTGTTCATCCTCGACGAGGTGCAGACCGGCGTCGGTATGACCGGCAGCATGTGGGCCTACCAGCAGCTCGGGCTGGAACCGGACGTGGTGGCCTTCGGCAAGAAGACCCAGGTGTGCGGGATCATGGCGGGCGGCCGGGTGGACGACGTGCCCGACAATGTCTTCCGGGTGAGCTCGCGGCTCAACTCCACCTGGGGCGGCAACCTCACCGACATGGTGCGCTCGCGGCGGATTCTCGAGGTCATCGACCGGGACGAGTTGGTCACGGCCGCAAAGGGACTGGGCGGGCATCTGCTGGAGCGGCTGACGACCCTGGCGGTCGATCACGCCGCGGTGAGCGATCCGCGCGGGCGCGGTCTCATGTGCGCCGTCACCCTGGAGTCGGCGGCACTGCGCGACGAGGTGCTGACGCGCCTGCGGGAGGAGGAGCGGGTGCTGATCCTCGGCACCGGCGAGCGTGGCATCCGGTTCCGGCCGCCGCTCACCGTCACCGTCGCCGAACTCGACGAGGCCGTGGACGCCCTGGATCGCGTACTGACCCGCTAACGCTCGATCCTGAACAGGCCGGTGTCGACCGCATGTCGCACCGGCCTGTTCCGCCGCGCGCGGAAACCCCTATTCGACACCGAATCCGGCAACTGTTCCGCGCGCGGAACAGTTGGGTTCGCGGCCGTCGAGAATCGGTGACCAGCAGGCAATTCACCCGTTCCGACCAGCCATTTTCTACTGGCGGGTAGCCAATAGCGATACCGGTCAGTAGCACCCGGCGGATTACAAAGGGGGCCTGGTACTGGTTACACTCGCGGCCATGACGAGTGTCCAGCAGCAGCCTTCGCCGGGGTCGGCGGGCGCCCCAGATATCCACACCACCGCCGGCAAGCTGGCTGACCTGCGCGGTCGCCTCGAGGAAGCCAAGCACCCCATGGGTGAGGCCGTGGTCGACAAGGTGCACGCCAAGGGCAAGATGACCGCGCGCGAGCGCATTCTCGCCCTGCTGGACGAGGGCTCGTTCGTCGAACTCGACGCGCTGGCCCGGCACCGCAGCGTCAACTTCGGCCTGGAGAACAACCGTCCCCTCGGCGACGGCGTGGTCACCGGCTACGGCACCGTCGACGGTCGCGATGTCTGCATCTTCTCCCAGGACGTCACCGTGTTCGGCGGCTCCCTCGGCGAGGTGTACGGCGAGAAGATCGTCAAGGTCATGGATCTGGCGCTCAAGACCGGTCGCCCGCTCGTCGGCATCAACGAGGGCGCGGGCGCGCGCATCCAGGAGGGCGTCGTCTCCCTGGGCCTCTACGGCGAGATCTTCCACCGCAATATCCAGGCGTCCGGCGTGATCCCGCAGATCTCGCTCATCATGGGTCCGGCCGCCGGTGGGCACGTGTACTCGCCCGCGCTGACCGACTTCGTCGTCATGGTCGACCAGACCTCGCAGATGTTCGTGACCGGCCCGGACGTCATCAAGACCGTCACCGGTGAAGAGGTCACCATGGAGGAGCTGGGCGGCGCCCACACCCACATGGTCAAGTCCGGTGTCGCCCACTACGTCGCCTCCGGCGAGCAGGACGCCCTCGACTACGTCAAGGACCTGCTGTCCTACCTGCCGAGCAACAACCGGGCCGAGGCCCCGCGCTTCCCGGCGTCGGACCCGATCGAGGGCGCGATCGAGGATTCCCTCACCGAGGAGGACCTCGAGCTCGACACCATCATCCCGGACTCGCCGAACCAGCCCTATGACATGCACGAGGTCATTCGCTGCCTGGTCGACGACGACGAGTTCCTGGAGGTGCAGGCCGAGCGCGCGATGAACATCATCGTCGGCTTCGCCCGCATCGACGGCCGCAGCATCGGCATCGTGGCCAACCAGCCCACCCAGTTCGCGGGCTGCCTGGACATCGACGCCTCGGAGAAGGCCGCGCGCTTCGTGCGCACCTGCGACGCCTTCAACATTCCGATCATCACCCTGGTGGACGTGCCGGGCTTCCTGCCGGGCACCGGGCAGGAGTTCAACGGCATCATCCGCCGGGGCGCCAAACTGCTCTACGCCTACGGCGAGGCCACTGTGGGTAAGATCACAATTATCACCCGCAAGGCATACGGTGGCGCCTACGACGTCATGGGCTCCAAGCACATGGGAGCCGATGTGAATCTGGCGTGGCCGACGGCGCAGATCGCCGTCATGGGCGCGTCGGGCGCGGTCGGCTTCGTCTACCGCAAGCAGTTGCAGCAGGCCGCCGCCGAGGGCGACGATGTCGACGCGCTGCGCCTGGAATTGCAGAACGAGTACGAAGACACCCTGGTCAACCCCTATGTGGCGGCCGAGCGCGGCTATGTGGACGCGGTTATCCCGCCCTCGCACACCCGCGGTCAGATCGTCTCCGCCCTGCGCCTGCTCGAGCGCAAGATGGTGACGCTGCCGCCGAAGAAGCACGGCAACATTCCGCTCTGATGCGGCGATAAGCGCGGTATGGGGCGCACACTGAGTTGGGTACGGACGTGCAATTCCATACCGCGCACCATCGCCCCATCCGAGTGAAAATGGTTATGGCCAAACCCTCGCCGTCGAGGGAACCAACGAATACCGTTTGCGGACCGGAACCGATCCGGACGCGAACCAACCGCCACGAGCGGTGAACGGACAGGAGGACTGGCGCTGTGACGACCATGGCAGATGAAGAGGTTTTGCGCGCCGCCGAACTGGATCTGGCGGTCGACGAGTTCGTCGAGGTGGTCGACGCGCCCGTCGCCGCGGCCGAACCGGCCCACGCGGGCCCGGTGGTGCAGGTGCTGAAGGGCAATCCGACCGACGACGAGCTGGCCGCCCTGGTGGCCGTGCTCACCGCGGCAGCGGCCAATGCCGCCGCCGCTCCCGCCGCCACCGGCCCGGCCGATATGTGGGGCCGCCCGACCTTGCTGCACCGCGGCACTTCGCCATTCTCGCCCTACGCGTTCCCGGCCCTGTCGCATCTGCGCGACTAGTCGGCTGTCGCACCTGCGCGGGAGGTCGACCGATCGGGTGTGACGGCATCCGCCGTGACCACGCGCGGTTCAACCTCCGCCCGGGGGCGTCGCGCGACTCGCCCGCGCCCGAGGAGCGGCGAGCGTGATGGAATACTGAGCGCCGTGACCGTATTCGTACTGGCCTCCGCGTCCCCGGCCCGGCTCGGCGTACTGCGCAACGCGGGTATCGAGCCCGTGGTCCGGGTGTCGAATGTCGACGAGGACGCGGTCGCCGCCGCACTGCCCACCAGCGCCACCCCGGAACGAGTGGTCGTGGAGCTGGCGCGAGCCAAGGCGCGCGCCGTCGCCGCCACTCTCGATCCCGTCGACTTCGCCGATTCCGTTGTGGTGGGCTGCGATTCGATGCTGCTGATCGACGGTGAGCTACAGGGCAAACCGTTGACCGTCGAGGTGGCGCGGGCGCGCTGGGCCGAGATGGCCGGGCGCGCCGCGGATCTGCTCACCGGACACTGCGTACTGCGACTGCGCGACGGGGAGATCGTCGCCGATGCCGCCGATTGCAGCGGTACCACAGTGCATTTCGCCAAACCCGAACCCGAGGCGCTGGAGGCGTACCTGGCGTCGGGCGAGCCGTTGCAGGTGGCCGGGGCGTTCACCCTGGACGGCCGGGGCGGCTGGTTCGTGGAGCGGATCGAGGGCGATCCGTCCAGCGTCATCGGTATCGGGCTACCGCTGGTTCGTCGACTGCTTGCCGAGGTGGGCGTCGGAATTGCGGAGCTGTGGGTCGGTGCCGCGGAGCTGGGGATCGACACTGCGTAACTGTGGCGCCACCCGGCTGGTGGCCGTTGCCAGGCGCGGTTCCACCTCGTCGGCCTCGGTCGGCGGCTCCTCCGCGGCGGTGGCCGGGACCGGTTCGCCCGCAGGGGGTTTCAGCAGCTCCAGACGTGCCACGCAGAGTTCCGGCTCCACGAACGGATGCAGCCGAACCTGCACGTGATCGCGGGCTCCGTTGCGGTCCAGCACTTCACGCATGAGGCCCAGGTGCACGCCGCACACCACTTCCGAATGCGTACGCGCGAGTTCGCGCAGCGGGCAGGCGGTGAGCCGGACCAGGGCCTGTTCGTCGGTCTCGCTGGCCGGATCGCGTTCCGGTGCGAAGCCGAGTTCGGAGGCCAGGGTGATGGTCAGGTCCTTGGCGTCGTCCAGCGTTTCGACGGGCTGGTCGACCGATTCCATCTTCGCGCCCCATACCCGGCCCGCCGCCACGGCGGCATCGGAGCGTCGCCGCGGGTCGGTGCCCAGCTGGTCGGCCAGCACCTGCGCGAGCTCCTGATAACCCACCGATCGCTGTACGGCGGTGTAGCCGATGCGCGGGCGTCCGCGACCGCGCGGCGGCTGCTGGAATTGGCGTACGAGCGATTCGCGGGTGAGCACGTCCAGATGGAAACGAACCGTAGTCACATGCTGGCCGGTGACCCGGGCGAGTTCCTGTGCGTCGAGAGGCTCGCTGGCGCCACGTAGGATCGCGAGCAGACGCCGTCGTGGCCAAGAATCGGACATAGCTCACCCCTCCTCCCAGGAGACTTTATCGGATGAAGCTGCGCTTTATTCGTTCAATCATCTGATTCGTGATCTGAAACGAGTTTCGTTACCGCCACCCGCTTACGATCGGTGCAGAGATCTTCAACCGTCACAACCTACCCACCGAGCGTGAAGGACCGACACCTTGCCCGTCGCCCCGGACCCGAATCCCTCGTTCGGCACCTACGCATATCCTCACCGACTAGTAACCACAGAATGGCTGTCGGCAAACATCGGCGCGCCGGGACTCAAGATCATCGAGACCAATGAGGACATTCTCCTCTACGACATCGGTCACGTCCCCGGAGCCATCAAGATCGATTGGCGAACCGAGCTCATCGACCCGCTCACCCGCGATGTCGTGAACGCGGAACGGTTCGCCGAACTCATGCGCATCAAGGGCATCGAACGCGACGACACCGTGGTCGTCTACGGGGACAAGGGCAACGGCACCGCCGCCGCCACGGTCTGGACCATGCACCTGTACGGGCATCAGGATGTGCGACTGCTCGACGGCGGTCGCGACGCGTGGATCTCCGAGGCTCGCGACACCACCTTCGAGGTGCCCTTCGCCGGAGCGGGCGACTACCCGAAGGTGGACCGGGACGACCGCACGGCGCGGGCGTTCCGCGAGGACGTGGTGGACGGCCTCGGCGGATCGCTGGTGGATGTGCGGCCGCTGGCGGAGTACACGGGCGAACACACCCTGCTCACCGATCACGAACTGGAACGCGCACTGCGCGGCGGACACATCCCCACGGCGGTGAACATTCCGTGGATGACCGCCGTCGGCCCCGATTCGCGCTTCCGGCCGCGCGCCGAACTCGACGTCGTCTACGGTGCGGTCGGCGCGGCGCCGATCGTCTACGGTCGGGTGGGCGAGCGGTCCGCGCACACCTGGTTCGTGCTCACCTTCCTGCTCGGCATCGAGGGGGTGCGTAACTATGACGGCTCCTGGACCGAATGGGGTAATGCGGTCGGAATGCCGATCGTCATGGGAGCCGAGCCGGGTACCGCACCCGAGATCGCCGCGCGCAGGTAGCGCCCACGGGCGTTGTAGAGTGTCGCATCGGTCACTCTTCGGGCCTACTCCTCGGTAGCCCTATCCCGACTCGGTGGTTGTTGGCAGACTGCCTACACTGCCCAAGACGAAAGCTTTGAGAGCACAGGAGGCTCAGTGCCCAACCATGCCAACGCGCAGATCACCAAGGTCCTCGTAGCCAATCGAGGCGAGATCGCCGTGCGCGTGATCCGGGCTGCCAAGGACGCCGGGATCGCCAGCGTCGCCGTGTACGCCGAACCGGACGCCGACGCGCCGTTCGTGCAGCTCGCCGACGAGGCGTTCGCTCTGGGTGGTCAGACCTCGGCCGAGTCGTACCTGGTGTTCGACAAGATCCTCGATGCCGCCGCCAAGTCCGGCGCCGACGCGATCCACCCCGGCTACGGCTTCCTGTCGGAGAACGCCGATTTCGCGCAGGCCGTGCTCGACGCGGGCCTCATCTGGATCGGACCCTCCCCGCAGTCCATTCGCGATCTGGGCGACAAGGTCACCGCTCGCCACATCGCCGAGCGCGCGCAGGCCCCCATGGCCGCGGGCACCAAGGACCCCGTCAAGGACGCGCAGGAAGTCGTCGCATTCGCCGAGCAGTACGGCGTTCCGGTGGCCATCAAGGCCGCCTTCGGTGGTGGCGGTCGCGGCATGAAGGTCGCGCACACCATCGAGGAGATTCCGGAGCTGTTCGACTCCGCCGTGCGCGAGGCCACCGCCGCCTTCGGTCGCGGCGAATGCTTCGTCGAGCAGTACCTGGACAAGGCCCGCCACGTCGAGGCCCAGGTCATCGCCGACAAGCACGGCAATGTGGTGGTCGCCGGCACCCGCGACTGCTCGCTGCAGCGTCGCTTCCAGAAGCTGGTCGAGGAGGCCCCCGCCCCGTTCCTCTCCGACGAGGTGCGCGCCAAGATCCACGAATCCGCCAAGCGGATCTGCCGCGAGGCCGGATACTACGGCGCCGGCACCGTGGAGTACCTGGTGCAGGGCGAGACCGTGTCCTTCCTCGAGGTGAACACCCGCCTCCAGGTCGAGCACCCGGTCACCGAGGAGACCGCCGGCATCGACCTGGTGCGCCAGCAGTTCCGCATCGCCGAGGGCCACGAACTGAGCATCACCGAGGATCCGACGCCGCGCGGGCACTCCTTCGAATTCCGCATCAACGGTGAGGACGCGGGCCGCAACTTCCTGCCCGCCCCCGGCCCGGTCACCGTGTACAAGGAGCCGACCGGCCCCGGCGTGCGCGTGGATTCCGGCGTGGTCGAGGGCAGCGTCATCGGCGGCCAGTTCGACTCCATGCTCGCCAAGCTCATCGTCACCGGCGAGAACCGCGAGCAGGCATTGCAGCGCGCCCGCCGCGCCCTGGCCGAGTATCAGGTCGAGGGCCTGGCCACCGTCATCCCCTTCCACCGCCACATCGTGGAGAACCCCGCCTTCATCGGCGACGGCACCACGTTCGACGTCTACACCAAGTGGATCGAGAACGACTGGGACAACCCCATCGAGCCCTACACCGGCGGCCAGCCCATCGAGGCGGACGACGAGGAGCCCCGCCAGAAGGTGGTCGTCGAGGTCGGCGGCCGTCGCCTGGAGGTGTCGCTGCCCGGACAGTTCACCGTCGGCGCGGCCGCGACCGGTGGCGGCGGCAACGGCGCGGGCGTCATCCGCAAGAAGCCGAAGCCGCGCAAGCGCGGCGGGGCCGGTGGCGGCGCCGCCTCCGGTGACGCCGTGACCGCACCCATGCAGGGCACCGTGGTCAAGGTCGCCGTCGAGGAGGGTCAGTCGGTCGAGGCCGGTGACCTGGTGGTGGTGCTCGAGGCCATGAAGATGGAGAACCCGGTGACCGCGCACAAGGCCGGTGTCATCACCGGGCTGACGGTGGAGGCCGGTGCGGCCATCACCCAGGGCACCGTACTCGCCGAGATCAAGTGAGTTCGCGCCGGATCCCGTAGTCCGGCAGTGCTTCTCGAACGGGTCGCGCCAGTGTGCGCGGCCCGTTCGCGCTGTCGCGGGCGCGGCGGCCGGGTACGGTCGCGTACGTGCCGCGGCGGCCGCGAATCTACATCCGGCGGCGGACGTTCGACCGGTCGGCGCGCGCTAAGGTCGGTATATGGCTGAACCACCCGACATTCGCATCGGCACCGCCGAACGCGAGGAAGCCATGCGGCGGCTGTCGGATCACTTCGCCGCCGGGCGGTTGAGCGTGGCCGAATTCGACGAGCGCAGTGCGATCGTGGCGGCCGCGGTGACGCGGGGCGATCTCGAGCAGGTGTTCACGGACCTGCCCGCGCCGGTGTCGCTGGAGAAGCAGGTACCGGCCGAACGCGGATTCCGGTTGCCCGCGGGGGTGGCCCAGCGGGCGATGCCGGTGGTCACCATTCTCGCGTTGATCCTGTTTCTCGTGACCCAGCAGTGGTGGTTCTTCCTCGCCATTCCGCTGGCGGGTGCGCTGCTGTTCGGGGATCGGCGCGGGCATCGGTACGGGCACGGCCGCTGGCACTGACAACGGGAAGGCTGTATGGAACCCATCGAGATCAACGCGGGCGGATGGTATCTGCGCGCCCTGCGCGCCGATGAGCGCATCGACGACCGGCCCGCGCTGGCCGACGGCGGCATCACCGATCCCGACTATGTGGTGCGGCGGGCACTGGAATGGGATGACGAGACGCACTTCTCCTGGGCGGTGTGCGTGCCCACCACCGCCGAGATGGTCGCGGAGATCGGCGCTACGCCCGAGGGCGACGGCACCGCCGTCATCTCCGGCTGGGCCCGCGACGGCTACGACACCGCTCTCGCCGACGGCCGCACGGCGGTGCGGCGTTTCGTCCAGGGCGCGCTGGGCCTCGAACCCCGCGACGTCCCCGTCGACCGCTGACCCCGTCCGGTCCGGACATTTCCTGAACGTCGAAAAACCCTGCGTCACCTGCGCATTCGTCCGTCTGGGCGGAAATAATCGCTCGTGCTCACCCGGGTCGCGGTGGGACTCTCGGAGCACCACCCGATACCGAGCCGAGCGGAGACGCACATGTGGGCCTGGAGCGAACACCACGCCGAACACGCGGCCGCGGCGAGCTGGACAACCTGGCGGACCCGCACGCCGAAACCGACCGTCACCGAACCACAACCCTGGACCGAACCGCAGCGGACCGAACCACAGCGGACCGAACCCGCGGTCGGATCTCCGGCCGATGGCGTCGAGCGGCGAGCCGATGTGCGCTCGGCTACCGCCGCGCTCGCGACCGCCGGTGAATCCCCGCGCGCCGTAGCCAAGGCGGCCTCCGCGTGCGCGACTCGGACTGCGGGGGCTGTGGCCGTCGATGCGTCGCCGGTTCTCGGCCCGCGATTCGCCCCGGCGACCAGATGCGGCGAGCGCGTGGTTCTCGGGCGTGCGTTGCCGAGCCGGAGCGGCTGAGCGGGTTGGTGAGGAAGTGATGCGTGGCATCGACCCAGCGCGTCCGGTGATGCCGGGGAGGGACTCGCACGGAGTGCGGCCGGATCACGTGGCGGGGGTGGGGGAGTAGCGTGCCCGGCATGGAACGGGCACCTGTGGATGTGGAGCGGCTGCGGCGGGAGATCGCCGGGGCGGCGGAGTTGGGGTTCTTCACCGGGATCGAGGTGGTGGAGTCGACCGGATCGACCAATGCGGATCTGGTCGCGCGGGCGGCGGATCCGGGGGTGGATCGGGTGGTGTTGCTCGCCGAGGCGCAGGAGCGGGGGCGGGGGCGGCACGAGCGGGCGTGGGAGAGTCCGGCGCGGGCGCAGATCGCCATGTCGATCCTGGTGCGGCTGCCGGGGATCGATCCGGAGGTGCTCGGGTGGCTGCCGCTGCTGACGGGGGTGGCGGTGGTGGACGCCGTGCGTGCGGTCGCGGGCGTCGACGCCGCGCTGAAGTGGCCGAACGATGTGCTGGTCGACGGGCGCAAGCTGTCCGGGATACTGGCGGAGGTCGCGGCCGGCGCACCCGATCCCGCCGTGGTGATGGGCATCGGCCTGAACGTGAGCCTCACCGAGGCCGAACTCCCGGTCCCGCATGCCACCTCGCTCGCCCTGCTGGGCGCCGCCGACACCGACCGCACCGATCTGGCCCTGGCCATCCTCCGCGAATTCGCCCGCCGCCTCACCGCCTGGCGCGCCGCGAACTGGTCGGTCACCGACCTTGCCGCCGCCTATCGCGAACGCTGCGCCACCCTGGGCGCCGAGGTCCGCGCCGAACTCCCCAACGGCCAGGCGCTCACCGGCATCGCCACCGACATCGACGACCACGGCCGCCTGCGCATCGGCGACCAAGCCGTCACCGCGGGCGACGTCACCCACCTGCGCCCAGCCTGAGCAACCTCCTGACCCGTCCGATCAGAGTCGGGGCACCGGGGTCGGGGGTTACGAGGGCCGAGTGTGCGGCGGCCGCGAATTCTCCTGCGCTGGAATGGCGTTCGGCTGGGTCGCGGGCCATGCCGCGGGAGATGACGGCGTCCAGCGCTCCCGGTAGCTCCGGGCGGATCGCCGAGGCGCGGGGGCGGTCGGCATTGACGTGGGCGTACATGAGGCGGGCCGGGTTGCGGTCTCGGAAAGGTCTTTCGCCCGTGAGGCATTCGTAGAGCACGCAGGCCAGCGAGTAGATGTCGGAGCGTGCGGAAGCGGTGCCGGTGAACCGTTCCGGGGCCATGTAGGCGGGGGTGCCGACCACCATGCCGGAGAGCGTCACCGGGGTCTGCCCGTCCTGCTGGGCGGTGCCGAAGTCGATGAGGTAGGCGATGTCGTCGAGCGCCACCATGATGTTGGCGGGCTTGACATCCCGGTGGATCACCCCGGCCGCGTGCGCCTCGTCGAGTGCCGTCGCCACCTGCGCGATGAGCGTCACGGCCGACGCGGGCGGGCGCGGACCCTCCCATTCCAGCAGCGCCTCGAGATCGACCCCGTCGA
>NZ_JASCXP010000159.1:0-14925 GCF_030010695.1 Nocardia sp. CC201C | reverse complement strand
CCCTGTGTGCTGGAACACAGTGAGGTCGGGCTGTGGCCATGGTCATAACTTCGCCGCCGCGATTGTCGGATATCGAAACCGTTGGTTAGCGTCGGAATGCGCGTTCGCAGGGGGCGCGCAATGGATGGATGCTCGATGAGGAGTAGCTGTGACTGCGCATTCGGCTGTCGTCGATGAGGTGGAAGCCGATTCGACCGATGCGGACAAGGGTACTCCCGCAGCGTTTTTCGAGCGTGTCTCCGGCGCACTGGGGATCGCACTCCGCGATCGTTCCGAGATCGGCGACGCATTGCGCGCCGAGGTGCCCGCGAAGGTGCGTGAGGCCCGCTACGCGGCCTGGGCCACGGCGGGTTTCGCCGTGCTGCACTGCCTGCTCGCCATTCCCGAGGGCGTGCTCTCGGTACTCGGCAGCGGCGGGCACTTCTTCGCCGCCTGGCTGACCGGGGCGATGGCGGTGCTCTTCGGCATTCGCTCGCGCTGGGTGTGGATCGGTGCGCTGGCGGTATCGAGCCTGCAGACCTTCCTGGGGGTGTTCACGCTGTTCTCGACCGAATTGCCCACGGGGGTAGGGCCGTTCATCGTGCTCGCCGGCATCATGGCCTCGGGCGTCGTACTCGCGCTGCTGCTGCGGCGCGACGTCTACGCCTGGTTCGCCGCCACATCCTGAGTCGACCCCGGTGCGCCGGACGGCGCGCCCGACCGTGATCGGGTCGCGCCGTCGCTCGATCGGCTGTGCGGCGGCCGGTTCGGGTATCGGCCGCGACGATCAGGACAGGGTGCGGGCCAGCGCCCGCCCGGCGGCCCGGCCCGAGAAGATACAGCCGCCGAGGAAGGTGCCCTCCAGGGCGTTGTAACCGTGCACGCCGCCGCCACCGAAGCCCGCCACCTCACCGGCCGCGTACAGCCCGGGGAATGGGGTGCCGTCCGGGCGCAGGACCTGTGAGTCGAGATCGGTCTGCAAGCCGCCCAACGTCTTTCGGGTGAGGATGTTCAACCGCACCGCGATGAGCGGGCCGTGCGCGGGATCGAGGATGCGGTGTGGGGTCGCCACTCGACCCAGTTTGTCGCCGAGGTAGCGCCGCGCATTGCCGATCGCCATCAACTGGGCGTCCTTGCTGAACTTGTGCTCGATATCCCGGTCGCGGGCGACGATCTGGCGTTCCAGGTCGGCGAGATCGAGCTGCGGTCCCCGGGCGATCTTGTTCATACCCTGCACGAGTTCGGCCAGGGTGTCGGCGACGACGAAGTCCGCGCCGTGTCGTTTGAACGCCTCCACCGGCCCCGGTGCGCCCTTGGCGACCCGGCTCTTGAGGGTGAGTTTGAGATCCTTGCCGGTGATGTCGGGGTTCTGCTCGGAACCGGAGAGCGCGAACTCCTTCTCGATGATCGACTGGGTGAGGACGAACCAGGAGTAGTCGTAGCCGGTGGACAGGATCTCCTTCATGGTGGCATTGGTGTCGAAACCGGGGAAACACGGTGCGGGCAGCCGATTTCCGGTGGCGTCGAACCACAGCGAGGAGGGGCCGGGGATGATGCGGATGGCGTGGTCGGGCCAGACCGGATCCCAGTTGTGGATGCCCTCGGTGTAGTGCCACATGCGATCCCGGTTCACGATGCGGCCGCCCGCGGCCTCGGTGATGGCCAGCATGCGGCCGTCCACATGCGCTGGGACGCCGGAGATCATGTGCTCGGGGCAGGGCCCGAGCCGATCGGTGGGCCAGTTGCGGCGGATCAGTTCGTGATTGTGACCGATGCCGCCGGAGGTGATGACCACCGCCTTGGCGTGGAACTCGAACTCGCCCACCACCTCTCGTGACGAGGCCACGCCGCGCTCGGCATCGCTCGGGGCGAGCAGGCTGCCGCGCACGCCGGTGACGGCGTCGTCGCTCACCACGAGATCGTCCACCCGGTGCCGGAAGGCGAATCCCACCTGGCCGCGGCGCTCGGCCGCCAGCACCGGTTCGGCGAAGACACGCACCACTTCGGGGCCCGTGCCCCAGGTGAGATGGAAGCGCGGCACCGAATTGCCGTGGCCGTCGGCGGTCGCGCCGCCGCGTTCGGCCCAACCCACCAGCGGGGTCACCCGCAGGCCGAGGTCGTGCAGGTACCGGCGCTTCTCGGTGGCCGCGAACTCGACGTAGGCGCGCGCCCACTGCCGGGCCCAGTGGTCCTCGTCCGCGCGGTCGAATCCGGCCGCGCCCTGCCAGTCCTGCCAGGCCAGTTCGAGTGAATCCTTGACCCCGAGCCGTCGCTGCTCGGGGGTGTCCACCAGGAACAGTCCGCCCAGCGACCAGAACGCCTGTCCGCCCAGATTGGCTCGGTTCTCCTGGTCCAGCACCAGCACCCGGCGGCCCGCCTGGACCAGCTCGTAGGTGGTCACGAGGCCGGCCAGCCCGGCGCCGACCACGATCACATCCGGATTCTCGATCATGCCCTGTCCTCGGTCGTAGAAGTTCGATACACGACTGTATCGGACCAGGTTAGCCCCGGTGGTAATGACGCGGGAAGGGATTGCCGGAGCGAAGATGTCGGTGGGGCGTGGCAAGGTGGCGATCTGTGCCCATGACCGTCGCCACCGCCCGCCGTATCGCCCTCGCCGCACAGGGTTTCGCCGCCGCCCGGCCCACCGGCACGCCCACCCGCCGTACCGTGCTGCGCGCCCTGGAGCACACGCGACTGCTGCAACTGGATTCGGTGTCGGCGACCGTGCGCGCCCACTACGCCCCGGTGTTCAGCCGGATCGGCGGCTACGACCGGGAACTGTTGGACGCGACGGCCTGGAGCCACACCGCCCGCAGGCCGCGGCGGCTGGTCGAGTACTGGGCGCACGAGGCCGCGCTGCTGCCGGTCGAGGACTGGCCGCTCCTGCGGTGGCGGATGGAGCAGTACCGCAACGGCCGCTGGGGCGGGGCGCAGCAGGTGTTCGCGCGCAATCCGACACTGGCCGACGACGTGCTCGGGGTCCTCCGCGAATTCGGGGCGTGCACGGCCGGTGAGGTGGAGAAGCATCTGGAGCTGGATCGCCCACGGGCCAAGGATCATTGGGGCTGGAACTACAGCGACACCAAGGTGGTCTGCGAGGCGCTGTTCGCCTCCGGTGAGGTGTCGGTGGACAAGCGCGTCGGCTTCCAGCGCTACTACGATCTCACCGAACGCGTCCTCCCCGCCGATGTGCTGGCGCGGCGGATCGACGAGGCCGACGCGGTGCGCGAACTCGTGCGCCGGGCCGCCGCCGCGCACGGCATCGGCACCGAAACCGACCTACGCGACTACTACCGCCTCACCCGCCGCCAGACCGAACCCGCCATCGCCGATCTCCTCGACGCGGGCGAACTCGAACAGGTCGCGGTCGCGGGGTGGGACAAACCCGCCTACCTGCACCACACCGCCCGCACCCCGCGCCGCGTCACCGGCGCGGCCCTGCTGTGCCCCTTCGATCCGCTCATCTTCTTCCGCCCCCGCACCGAACGCCTCTTCGATTTCCACTACCGCATCGAGATCTACACCCCGGCCCACAAACGCGTCCACGGCTACTACGTCTTCCCCTTCCTCCTGGACGGCGAACTCGTCGGCCGCGTCGACCTGCGCGCCGAACGCGCCACCGGCCGCCTCCTGGCCCCCGGCGCCTTCACCGAGCCGGGCCGCGACACCGCGCGCATCGCGGCCGAACTCGCCAAATCACTGCGCGAGATGGCCGACTGGCTCGACCTCGACACGATCGAGGTGGGGGAGCGCGGCGACCTCGCACCCGCACTGGCCGCGGCCGTGCGCTAGGTCGTCGCCGCGGACGTCGGGCGGCCACGACCCTGTGCCGTCGCGCTTCCGGACCGTCGACCGCCGCGGTGCGCGGGAGCATCACCACCGGCAGCGGCCGCCACGCCCGAATTCGCCGTCATGCCGGTCCTGTCCAACGCCATGCTCGCCCGCGCCAATCGTCATGCTGCCCGCGCCAATCGCCATGCTCACCCACGCCAATCGCCATGCTGGTCGAGCCAATCGCCATGCTCGCCCGCGCCAATCGCCATGCTGGTCGAGCCCACGCCATGCTGGTCGGGTCCGCTGTCACGCTGCTCGAGCCCGCGCCGTGGTGGCGGCGTCCGCGCCGCCACGCTGGGGTCCGACGATTCGGGCGACGACGCCGGGGCGGCGGGGGTCCGGCCGTACGGCTCACTCGCCCCACCCGTCGGCTGATCCGCTGTGGTCGCGGCGGGTGGGAACGGGTGGGCGGCCGTCGCCGGGGCGGCGTGCGGCGGTCAGACGCCGTCGGTCCAGGCGTCGAGGGCGATGCCGCGCTTGGATTCGCCGTTGCAGGTGAGGGTCATGGGGGCGAACGGGCGGGCGGAATCGCTGACGATGAAGGTGGGTGCCTGCTGTCCGTGGCCGACGGCGCGGGAACCGAGGCAGCGCACGATGCCCACATACCAGACGTCGTCCGGGCAGGTGAAGGTGACGCTGTCGATACTCGGCCGGTCGATCCGGCAGCCCACGCCCGCGGCCGAGGCGGGTGCCGCCATGGCGGCCAGTCCCGCGGCGGTGAGCAGGACCGCGGAGCCGATGGACAGCGTCCGGCGGTGCGGGCGAAGACGGTTCATCATGGTGAAACTCCCTCGAATCGACCGGTGGTGCTCTGGAACTCCCACCCCATACTGACGTCGGTCGGTACTTCGGAGTGGGAGCCACGGCGGATGCGTCACTCGGCGTGCCGCGCTCACTCGGCGCGCTCACCCACCTTGCGCACCCGGGTGGTCGCCGCGGACACCGGGACGCCCGCCGCGTTCTCCGCCCGCAGCGGCGCGACCGCTCCACCGTCGAGGTCCACCAGTGTCGAGTGAGCCTCCCCGCTGTCGAAGGCATGCCGCTCGCCCCACTGCCGCAGCGCCACCACGACGGTGAACAGATCCTGTCCGGCGGAGGTGAGCGCATAGCTGTGCCGCTTGCCGCCGGGCGCGGTGCTCGTGGTGAGAACGCCGTGGTCGACCAGTCTGCGCAGGCGGTCGGTGAGGATGTTGCGGGCGATGCCGAGGCGTCGCTGGAACTCGGTGAAGGTCGCGGCGCCGTCCATGGCGTCGCGCACGATGAGCAGACTCCACCGATCACCCACCAGGTCGACGGTGCGGGCGACGGGGCAGGTGGGATCGGTCCAGCGGTGGTCGGAACGCGGCGTCGCGGTCATGAACCCTCCCAATCGGTTGCAATGTGAAACCGATACTACCTATGCTCAAACGGTTTCAAATTGCTACTAATCAAGGAGGCGTGGTGGCCGTAGGAGGAGTGACGAGGGAGCGACGTTTCGTCCTGGCCCTGGTGTGCGCGGTGGCCGTATCCACCGTCTACGCGATACAGCCGGTGCTGGAGTCGGCGGGCGCCGACCTCGGCATGTCGCACGAGTCGGTGGGTGCGCTGGTCGCGGCCGGGCAGATCGGCTACTTCGCCGGCCTCGTCCTGCTGGTTCCGCTCGGCGACATGATGAATCGTCGTCGGCTCATCGCCGGTCAGCTGCTGCTCACCGCGGTCGGGACCGCCGTCGTGGCCGTCGCCCCGACCGGCGTCGTCGCACTGGCGGGGCTGGCGTTCGCGGGCCTGTTCGCGGTGGTGGTGCAGGTGACAGTCGCGTACGCCGCGGCGGTCTCCGCGCCGGGCGAGCGCGGCCGCACCATCGGGGCGGTCACCTCGGGCGTGGTGATCGGCATCCTCGGCGTTCGCGTCCTCGCGGGCGCGCTGGGCGACACCGTCGGCTGGCGGGCCGTCTACGCGGTGCTCGCCGTCCTGTGCGCGACGCTCGCGATCGTCGTCCGCGCCACGCTCGACGACGATCGCCCCGCCCTCGCGGCGTGCTACGGGCAGGTGCTGGCCTCGATGGGACGGCTCGCCCGCACCGATCGGCTGTTCCGGAGCCGGGGGCTCATCGCGCTGTTCCTCTTCGCCTCCTTCGGCACCCTGTGGAGCGGGCTGGCGCTGCCGCTGGGCGCGGCGCCCTGGCACCTCGGCACCACGCGGATCGGTCTGTTCGGGCTGGCCGGACTGGCCGGTGCGGTCGGCGCCGCCCGCGCGGGCCGGTGGGCCGATTCCGGTCACGCGCCGGCGATCACCGGAGGGGCGCTGGTGCTGCTGGCCGCCTCCTGGCTGCTCATCGCCCGTACCGAGGCGACGCTGTGGCCGCTCGTCGTCGGTGTGGTCGTGCTCGACTTCGCCGTGCAGGTCGTCCATGTCGGCAACCAGCACCTGCTGACCGCGGCGCGGCCGGATCGGACCGGCGTCGTCATCGGCGGCTACATGGCCTGCTATTCCCTGGGCTCCGCGCTGGGAGCGGTAACGACCACCTGGGCGTACGGCACCTGGGGCTGGTCCGCCTCCTGCGGTCTCGGTGCGGCCTACGCGCTGTGCGCTCTGCTCGTCTGGGCGCTGGCCCGGCCGGTGGCGGGGTCGGGCGCTGTCGCGACCGCCCCGGTTCGGGCCGAGGCGTCGTGTGCTGTCGGACCGGATCAGTAACCTTGGTGCCGTGGCAGATCCCGCGACGTACCGGCCCGCCCCGGGCACCATTCCTGTCGAACCCGGCGTGTACAAGTTCCGGGACGCGCACAAGCGGGTCATCTACGTCGGCAAGGCCAAGAGCCTGCGCAGTCGGCTCAACTCCTATTTCGCCGATGTGGCGTCGTTGCATCCGCGCACCCGGCAGATGGTCACCACCGCCGCCAGCGTGGAGTGGACGGTGGTGTCCACGGAGGTGGAAGCCCTTCAGCTGGAATACAACTGGATCAAGGAGTTCGATCCGCGCTTCAACGTGCGCTACCGGGACGACAAGTCGTATCCGGTGCTGGCGGTCAGCCTCGACGAGGAGTACCCGCGGGTCTTCGTGTACCGGGGCGCGCGCAAGAAGGGGGTGCGCTATTTCGGGCCGTACGCGCACGCCTGGGCCATTCGCGAGACGCTGGATCTGCTGCTGCGGGTGTTCCCGGTGCGCACGTGTTCGAATGGAGTCTTCAAGCGGCACAGCCAGATCGGGCGGCCCTGCCTGCTCGGCTACATCGACAAGTGCTCCGCGCCGTGCATCGGCCGGGTGAATGCGGCCGAGCACCGGCAGATCGTGGAGGACTTCTGCGACTTCCTCTCCGGCAAGACCGACAAACTCGTCAAGGACCTCGAGAAGCGCATGCACGCCGCGGCCGAGGAACTCGACTTCGAGACCGCCGCCCGGCTGCGCGACGATGTGCAGGCGCTGCGGCGGGCGCTGGAGAAGCAGGCCGTGGTGCTCGGCACCGGCACCGACGCCGACGTCGTCAACTTCGCCCTCGACGAACTCGAGGTCGCGGTGCAGATCTTCCACGTGCGCGACGGGCGGGTACGCGGGCAGCGCGGCTGGGTGGTGGACAAATCGGGTGACGCCCTCGACCTGAGCTGGTCGGGCCCGGAGGCGGCAGGCCGCGCAACCACGGAGGGCTCCGACTCGGGTCGTAGCGGACACGGCGGTGCGGCGGCCGGGGGAGAGCTGCCGGCGCTGGTCGAGCAGTTCCTCACCCAGTTCTACGGTGAGCAGTCGGCGGTGGCCGCCCAGTCCGGTGACGAGCATCCCGGTGCCGTGGTCCCGCGCGAGGTGCTGGTTCCGGCCCTGCCCGGCGACGCCGAGCAGGTGCAGCAGTGGCTGTCGGGCCTGCGCGGTTCGGCCGTGCAGCTGCGGGTGCCCCAGCGCGGCGACAAGAAGGCCCTGGCAGAGACCGTGCAGCGCAATGCCATGGAAGCGCTGGCCCAGCACAAGCTCAAGCGCGCCGGCGACCTGACCGCCCGCTCGGCGGCATTGCAGGGCATTCAGGACGCCCTCGATCTGGACAGCGCCCCGCTGCGCATCGAGTGCGTGGACATCTCCCATGTGCAGGGCACCGATGTGGTGGCCTCGCTGGTGGTGTTCGAGGACGGGCTGCCTCGTAAGTCGGAGTACCGCCACTACGCCATCAAGGAGGCGGCCGGGGAGGGGCGCTCCGACGATGTGGCCAGCATCGCCGAGGTGACCCGGCGGCGTTTCGCCAAACTGCGCCGGGACCTCGATGCCGCCGCCGCGTCCGAACTCGAATCCGACACCGAGACAATCGATTCCAGTCTGCCCGGCATCGACCCGAAGACCGGTAGGCCGCGCCGCTTCGCCTATCCGCCCAACCTGTACGTGGTCGACGGCGGCGCCCCCCAGGTCAACGCCGCCGCCGAGGTGCTCGACGAACTCGGCATCACCGACGTCGCGGTGATCGGTCTGGCCAAGCGCCTCGAGGAGGTGTGGGTGCCGAACGAGCCCGACCCGGTGATCATGCCGCGCACCAGTGAATCGCTGTACCTGCTGCAGCGGGTGCGCGACGAGGCGCACCGCTTCGCCATCACGTTTCACCGCAGCAAGCGCTCCCGCCGTATGACCGAATCCGCCCTCGACGCGGTGCCGGGTCTCGGTTCGACCCGCAAAACGGCGCTGGTGACCCACTTCGGATCGGTCGCCAAACTGAAGCAGGCTACGGTGGAGGAGATCATCGAGGTCCCGGGCATCGGCGTGGCGACGGCTACGGCGGTGCTGTCCGCCCTGCGCGGCGACCGCGACCAGGAGGCCGACGACCAGGAGGGGTCCGACCAGGAACGGTCGGGCCGGGAAAGGCGTGACCAGGAAATACGTGTCGGCGACGCGGAGTAACCCGCCAGAAAGGGACACGCCCGGCGTGACGGTCGCCGCACATCGGCGTGTCGCGATGTCGGATCGGTGATCGGTGCAGCATGATCGAGGCAACGCCCAGACACGAACCCCGGTAGGACATGACGCGCGTCGAATCCAGTAGTACAGCGGACAGTGCCCCGACGACAGTAACCCCCGACGATGTTCCCGCCGCGCCCGTCGAGGTCGTCATCGTCACCGGACTATCCGGTGCGGGCCGCGGCACCGCGGCCCGCGTGCTCGAGGACCTCGGCTGGTACGTGGCCGACAATCTGCCTCCCGAGCTGATCGCCCGGCTGGTCGAACTCGGCGCCTCGGCCGATCCCCCCATTCGCAAGCTGGCCCTGGTCATGGATGTGCGCAGCCGGTTCTTCACCGGTGACCTCTCGGCCGTGACCGAGCAGTTGCGCGGCGCGGGCGTGCGCACCCGCATCCTGTTCCTCGAAGCGTCCGATGATGTGCTGATTCGACGTTTCGGCTTCGCCCGCCGGCGGCATCCTCTACAGAGTGAGAGCGCTGACGGCACGCTGTCCGAGGGCATCGCCGCGGAACGGCGTCGGCTGGCCTCGGTCAAGACCGCCGCCGACGTGGTCATCGACACCACCGCGCTGTCGGTGCACCAGTTGCACCGGCGGCTCGAGGAGGTCTACGGCGGCGGTACGCCCACCGCCCTGCAACTGACCGTCCAATCGTTCGGTTTCAAGTACGGAGTTCCCCTGGACGCGGACATGGTGTTGGATGTGCGTTTTCTGCCCAATCCGCATTGGGTGCCGGAACTCCGCGAACAGACCGGACAGGACGCCGAGGTGAGCGAGTATGTGTTGGCGCAGCGGGGCGCGCGGGACTACCTGAGCACCTGCCGGCACCTCATCGACCTCACCACCGACGGCTACCGTCAAGAGGGGAAGCGATACATGACCGTGGCAGTGGGCTGCACCGGTGGCAAGCACCGCAGCGTGGCGATAGCGGAGGCGCTGGGCGGACTGCTCGGTGACGACGTCGACAACGGTTCGGTGGACGTGGTCCGCGTGGTGCATCGGGACCTGGGGCGAGAATGAGCGGGCGGGAGACGAACCCGGCGATCGTCGCGCTGGGTGGTGGACACGGGCTGTACGCGACCCTGACGGCGGTCCGTCGGCTCACCCGCAAGATCACGGCGGTGGTGACGGTCTCCGATGACGGTGGCTCCTCGGGTCGGCTGCGCGCCGAGTTGAGCATGCTGCCCCCGGGAGATCTGCGCATGGCCCTCGCGGCACTGGCCGAGGAGCCCGACGGCGTCTGGGCGCGCACCGTGCAACACCGCTTCGGCGGGACGGGCGCGCTGGCCGGGCATTCGGTGGGCAATCTGATCCTGGCGGGCCTCACCGAGGAGCTCGGTGATCCGGTCGCGGCGCTCGACGAGGCGGGAAGAATTCTGCGCATCACAGGCAGAGTGCTACCGATGTCGCCGCTCGCGCTCACCATCGAGGCGGATGTGGCGGGGTTGGAGGCCGATCCGCGCGTGAGTCGCTGCATTCGCGGTCAGGTGGCGGTGGCGACCACGCCGGGCAAGGTGCGACGTGTCCGATTGATCCCGTCCGATCCGCCCGCCTGCCCGGAGGCGACCTCCGCGATCGAGCACGCGGATGTCGTCGTTCTGGGCCCCGGCAGCTGGTTCACCAGCGTGATTCCGCATGTGCTGGTGCCGGAACTGCACGACGCGCTGGTGCACACGCGGGGTCGGAAGATCTTGGTGCTCAACCTCGCCGCCGAACCGGGCGAAACGGCCGGATTCTCCGCGGAGCGGCACCTGCATGTATTGTCCCAGCACGCACCGGATTTCACAGTCGACGATATTGTGGTCGATTCCGGCTCCGTACCGGAGGGTAGGGAACGCGAACATGTGGCAAGAGCTGCCGAACAGCTGCGAGCACGAGTAACCTTCGCTGATGTCGCCGAGGCGGGGACGGACCGGCACCACCCCGGAAAGCTTGCCGCCGCATTGGATCAGGTGATCCGGCAGCCTCGGCCGGAACTGGCAGGGCTTCGAAGCGAAGGACGGCGTATGGGCCAGCACGTGCGGTCCGGGTTGGGTGGAAAGGAGCGCGTCTCGTGGCGATGACAGCGGAAGTGAAGGACGAGCTGAGCCGACTCACCGTGTCACAGGTGAGTTCGCGCAAGGCCGAGTTGTCCGCACTACTCCGGTTCGCTGGTGGACTGCACATCGTGGGCGGTCGGGTGATCGTCGAAGCGGAGGTGGACATGGGTTCCATCGCGCGTCGGCTGCGCCGCGAGATCTTCGAGCTGTACGGCTACGGCTCGGATGTGCACGTGCTCGGCGCGGGCGGACTGCGCAAAACCTCCCGGTATGTAGTACGAGTTTCCAAGGAGGGCGAGGCGCTCGCCCGGCAGACCGGATTGCTGGATGTGCGCGGTCGGCCGGTTCGGGGTTTGCCCGCGCAGGTGGTCGGCGGCAGCATCTCCGATGCCGAAGCGGCCTGGCGCGGAGCGTTTCTCGCGCACGGGTCGCTGACCGAACCGGGACGCTCCTCGGCCCTCGAGGTGAGCTGCCCGGGACCGGAGGCGGCGCTCGCGCTGGTGGGCGCGGCCCGCCGCATGGGCATCTCCGCCAAGGCGCGCGAGGTGCGCGGCACCGATCGCGTGGTGGTGCGCGACGGCGAGGCCATCGGCGCGCTGCTCACCCGGATGGGCGCGCAGGACACCCGGTTGACCTGGGAGGAGCGGCGGATGCGCCGCGAGGTCCGGGCCACCGCCAACCGCCTGGCGAATTTCGACGACGCCAATCTGCGCCGCTCGGCCCGTGCCGCCGTCGCCGCCGCGGCCCGGGTGGAACGCGCGCTGGAGATCCTCGGCGACGACGTGCCGGACCACTTGGCCGCCGCGGGCAAGCTGCGCGTGCTGCACCGGCAGGCGTCGCTGGAGGAGCTGGGCCAGCTCGCCGATCCGCCCATGACGAAGGACGCTGTGGCGGGCCGTATTCGGCGACTGCTGTCGATGGCGGACCGCCGCGCCAAGGAGCTCGGCGTGCCCGATACCGAATCCGCCGTCACCGCCGAACTGCTCGAGGACGCGTGAGACGGACCGTTCGGTAGTCGGTGAGCTGGGAACACCCCCGGTCGGGATGGGAGTTCACATCCCCGGGGGTGTTTCTGTGATGTTCCCCGCCGGGTTTAGGGTTAGTAGGCAACGGAAAAGATTCCGCGACGCAATTCCGCGACACAACTGAGGAGCGATAACGTGACTGTCCGGGTAGGCATCAACGGCTTCGGCCGCATCGGACGTAACTTCTTCAGGGCGGTCGAAGCGCAGAAGGCGCTCGGCACCACCGACATCGAAATCGTCGCGGTCAACGACCTCACCGACAACGCGACGCTGGCAACCCTGCTGAAGTACGACTCGATCCTCGGTCGGCTGCCGCAGGACGTCTCGCTCGACGGCGACGACACCATCGTGGTGGGCGACCAGCGCATCAAGGCGCTGGCCATCAAGGAGGGCCCGGCGGCGCTGCCGTGGGGCGACCTGGGCGTCGACGTGGTCGTGGAGTCCACCGGCATCTTCACCGACGCCACCAAGGCCAAGGGGCACCTGGCCGCGGGCGCGAAGAAGGTCATCATCTCCGCCCCGGCCAAGGGCGAGGACATCACCATCGTCATGGGCGTCAACGACGACAAGTACGACGGTTCGCAGAACATCATCTCCAACGCGTCCTGCACCACCAACTGCCTCGGGCCGATCGCGAAGGTGCTGCACGACTCCTTCGGTATCGAGCGCGGTCTGATGACCACCGTGCACGCCTACACCCAGGACCAGAACCTCCAGGACGGCCCGCACAGCGACCTGCGTCGCGCCCGTGCCGCCGCGCTGAACATCGTTCCGACCGGCACCGGTGCCGCCAAGGCCATCGGCCTGGTGCTGCCCGAGCTGCTCGGCAAGCTGAACGGCTACGCGCTGCGGGTGCCGGTCCCGACCGGCTCGCTCACCGACCTCACCGTGGACCTGGCCAAGGCCGCCTCGATCGACGAGGTCAACGCTGCCATGAAGGCGGCCGCCGAGGGCCCGATGAAGGGCATCCTGAAGTACAACACCGATCCGATCGTCTCCTCCGACATCGTGACCGACCCGCACTCCTCCATCTACGACGCGCCGCTGACCCAGGTCATCGACAATCAGGTCAAGGTCGCCTCGTGGTACGACAACGAGTGGGGCTACTCCAACCGTCTGGCCGACCTGATCGGCCTCGTCGGCAAGTCGCTGTAAACCTATGGCGATCAAGACACTCCAGGATCTGTTGAGCGAGGGTGTCGAGGGTCGGGGCGTGCTGGTGCGCTCCGACCTGAACGTTCCCCTCGACAACGGCGTCATCACCGATCCGGGCCGCATCATCGCGTCGGCACCGACCATCAAGGCTCTCGCCGAGGCGGGGGCGAAGGTGGTCGTCACCGCGCATCTGGGCCGCCCGAAGGGTGAGCCGGACCCGAAGTTCTCCCTCGCCCCGGTCGCCGAGCGGCTGGCGCAGGAGCTGGGCCGCAATGTGCAGCTCGCCGGTGACGTGGTGGGCCAGGACGCCCTCGCGCGCTCCGAGGGCCTCACCGACGGCGATGTGCTGCTGCTGGAGAACGTGCGCTTCGACGCCCGCGAGACCAGCAAGGACGACGCGCAGCGGGCCAAGCTGGCGGCGGCACTGGTCGAGTTGGTCGGCGACGACGGTGCTTTCGTCTCCGACGGTTTCGGCGTGGTGCACCGCAAGCAGGCGTCGGTGTACGACGTGGCGAAGCTGCTGCCGCACTACGCCGGTGGCCTGGTCGCGGCCGAGACCGAGGTGCTGAAGAAGCTCACGGAGAACGCCGAGCGACCGTACGCGGTGGTACTGGGCGGCTCCAAGGTCTCCGACAAGCTGGCGGTCATCGAGGCGCTCGCGCCCAAGGTCGACACCCTGGTGATCGGCGGTGGCATGTGCTTCACCTTCCTTGCCGCCCAGGGCCTCCCGGTGGGCTCCTCGCTGCTGCAGGAGGAGATGGTCGACACCTGCAAGAAGCTGCTGGAGACCTACGCCGACGTCATCCACCTGCCGATGGATATCGTCGTCGCGGACTCCTTCGCGGCCGATGCCGAGTCAAAGGTGGTGCCCGCCAACGAGATTCCCGATGGCTGGATGGGCCTGGACATCGGTCCGGAGTCGGTGAACCGCTTCGCGGCGTTGCTCACCGAGGCCAAGACGGTGTTCTGGAACGGTCCCATGGGCGTCTTCGAGTTCGAGAAGTTCGCCGCGGGTACGCGCGGAGTTGCCGAGGCGATTGCCACGGCGACCGGCAAGGGCGCGTTCACCGTGGTCGGCGGTGGCGATTCGGCCGCGGCCGTGCGCACCCTGGGGCTGCCGGACGACGGTTTCTCGCATATCTCCACCGGCGGCGGCGCGTCGCTGGAATACCTGGAGGGCAAGGAACTTCCCGGTATCGCCGTGCTCGACGACGCGGCGGAGGGCTGAATCATGGCGCGTAAACCGCTCATCGCGGGCAACTGGAAGATGAACCTCAATCACCTCGAGGCCATCGCCCTGGTGCAGAAGATCGCGTTCGCCCTGCCGGAGAAGTACTTCGCCAAGGTCGACGTGACGGTGATCCCGCCGTTCACCGACATCCGCAGCGTGCAGACGCTGGTGGAGGGCGACAAACTGCTCGTCACCTACGGCGCGCAGGACGTCTCCACCCACGAGTCGGGCGCGTACACCGGCGAGATCAGCGCGGCCATGCTGGCCAAGCTGGGCTGCACCTATGTGGTGGTCGGCCACTCCGAGCGGCGTCAGTACCACCTGGAGGACGACGCCACCGTGCTCGCCAAGGCCAAGAAGGCCCTGGAGCACGGCCTGACTCCGATCGTCTGCATCGGTGAGGGCCTGGGTGTGCGGGAGGCGCAGACGCACGTCGAGTACAACCTCGAGCAGTTGCGCGGTTCGCTGAAGGGGCTGTCGGCCGAGGACATCGCCAAGGTCGTCATCGCCTACGAGCCGGTGTGGGCCATCGGCACGGGTAAGGTCGCCACTCCCGCCGACGCCCAGGAGGTGTGCGGGGCCATCCGCGCCGAACTGGCCGAACTGGCGAATCCGGAGGTCGCGGCGTCGGTGCGTGTCCTCTACGGCGGTTCGGTGAACGCCAAGAACGTCGGCGAGCTGGTCTCCCAGACCGATATCGACGGCGCGCTGGTCGGCGGTGCCTCGCTCAAGGGTGACGAATTCGCCACCCTGT
>NZ_JASCXP010000158.1:0-14941 GCF_030010695.1 Nocardia sp. CC201C | reverse complement strand
GGCGAGCCCCCGGTGCGGCCGCGCCTTTCCACGTCCGCGCAAGTGGCCTCCCGTAGCCGCTACTCGAGGTGCCTATGCCGTCCGCCCTGATCGTCAGCGGCCCGGGGAACGGTTCAGTAGCCGATATCGCGACGGCGCAGCCCGGCCAGAGCGGCCAGCATTCCGAGGCCGGTCAGGGCGAGGAGGGTGAGCAGCGGGCCGGGCCGGGGGTCGTCGAGCGGGACTCGGGGCAGGTGGGCGAAGGGGGTGGCCTGGTCGAACCAGGCCGGGAGATCGAAGGATTCGACGAAGAGGGTGGCGACCGCGCAGTAGGCGAAATAGCCCCACGAGACGGGAGTGGCCAGGCGCGGCAGCCAGCCGTAGGCGAGTGCGGCCACGGCCGCGACCAGCCAGGCGGCGGGCAGGTAGGTGAGTGCGGCGGCCGCCAGCCGCAGCGGTTCGGTGGCGGCCGAGGTGATCATGCCGTGGCTCAGTCCGACGCCGATCCCACCGGCGGCGAGCACCACGGCGCTGCCGATCAACGCCACGCTCAGATGGCCCGCGAACCAGGTCGTCCGGCCGACCGGGGCGGCGAGCAACGGGTCGGCACGGCCCTCGGTTTCCTCGCCGCGCGCCCGCAGCACCGCCGTGACGGTGTAGGCGGCGGTCAGCAGGGCCAGCGTCGACAGGGACAGCGCCAGATACGAATCCACGGCGTCATCGGCACCGCCGGGCAGGAACGCGGCGATATCCGGATTGTCGGCGATGAACTCCTCGATGCTGTCCGCGAATGATCCATAGGCCAGTCCCAGCCCGAAAACACCTGTCACCCAGCCGATCAGCGCACCGCGCTGGAGCCGCCACGCCAGGCTCGCCGGGGATCGCAGGGCCGGGGACGCGGTCGCCCGCCCGGTGCCGTACGCGAACAGCCCGGAACCGAAATCGCGCCGGTCCAGCAGCCATACCGCCACCGCGAACAGGACCGCGGTCGCCGCCGCGAACAGCAGCAGCGGCCACCAGCGGTCCACCACGTAGGGATAGCTGCGCTGCCCCCATCCGATCGGTGAGAGCCACGACGCCGTGCCATTGCCCACGTCGCCCACCGCGCGCAGCACCCAGGCGGCGGCGAGGGCCAGCGACACGGCACCGTACACGCTGCGTGGATTCTCGAACATCTGCGCCGCCACCGCCGTGACCGCGGCGAAGGTCACCCCGGTCCCGGCCAGCACGGCCCCGAGCAGTAGCGAACCGCCCACCGGCAGGCCGGTCCCCACCGCGACGGCGCAGACGGCCACCGCCGCGACGGCGTTCGCCGCGACGGCCAGCAGCAGCGCCGCGACCAGTGCCGCGCGCCGACCGACCCGGGCGGAGCGAATCAGTTCGGCCCGACCGGTCTCCTCGTCGGTGCGGGTGTGGCGGCCGACCAGAAACATATTCATGAGCGCGATCACGATGGCGAGGTAGGTGAAGATCTCGAACAGCACCTCCCCGCCGATGGTGTCGAGCAGTCGCAGCGGCCCGCCCAGCGCCACCACGGCGGCATTGCCGCCCATGGTCCGCCGCAGCGCCTCCAGCTTCTCGGGCGTGTCGTAGAGGCGCTGGCTGCTCACCGACTGCAACGCCAGCAGCGCGCCGAGGCCGAATATCCACCAGGGCAGCGTGAATCGCTCCCGCCGCAGCGCGAAGCGCAGCAGGGTGCCCGCCCCCGCCGCCTGGGTGGGCCGCGTCTCCCGGGTCGTCCCGGTATCCGGGGCGGTCACGACGACGCCCGTACCGGCTCGGTCCGGCTGCCGTAGTGGCGCAGGAACAGTTCCTCCAGGGTCGGTGGCGCACTCTCCAGACTGCGCACCCCCAGCCAGGCCAGCGAGCGCAGAATGGCGTCGAGATGTTCCGGTTCCACGTCGAAGCGGGCGCGGGTGCCGTCGGCGACCAGGTTGTGCACGCCGGGTACCGAACCCAGTTCCGTTGTCGGGCGCACGGTTTCGACGGTGATGGTGGTGCGGGTCAGATGCCGCAGCTCGGCGAGGGTGCCGCTCTCGACGGTATGTCCGTCACGGATGATGCTCACCCGATCGCACAGCGCCTCGACCTCGCCGAGGATATGGCTCGACAGCAGCACGGTACTCCCCCGCCGCGTCAGATCCCGTACGCAGGAACGGAATTCGGCGTCCATCAGCGGGTCCAAGCCCGCGGTGGGTTCGTCCAGCAGATACAGTTCCGCCTCGCAGGCCAGCGCCGCCACCAGCGCGACCTTCTGCCGGTTGCCCTTGGAGTAGGCGCGCGCCTTCACCTTGGGATCGAGCCGGAATCGCTCCAGCAGGTCGTCGCGGCGGCGGCGGTCCGCCCGTCCGCGCAGCCGGGCCAGCAGGTCGATGACCTCGCCGCCGGTGATGCCGGGCCACAGCGTCACCTCTCCGGGCACGTACGCCAGCCGGGCGTGCAGGGCCACCGCGTCCCGCCAGGGGTCGCCGTCCAGCATCCGCACCGTCCCGGCGTCGGGCCGCAGCAGTCCCAGCAGGATCCGGATGGTGGTCGTCTTCCCGGCCCCGTTGGGTCCGAGGAATCCGTGCACCTCTCCGGTGCGCACGGTGAGGTTCAGCTCGTCGAGCGCGCGTGTGCGGCCGAACGTCTTGGTCAGGCCGGTGATGGTGATCGCGTCGGTCATGGTCATCCCTTCTCCGCCAGGGGAATCCGTACGGTGCGGCCCGCGGCGAGCCGGTCGACCCGGCCGCGGCATTCGATCTCGATATCCGGTACGGCTCCCGGATCGGAGCGGACCTCGAGTTCGGTCGCGCCGACGCCGACGGTCATGCGGTGGCCCCGGTAGACGATCGGGAAGCTGAGCGTGCCCAGTTCCTTCGGCCACGCCGGGTCGAATATCAGTCGGCCGGAACGCAATTCCAGGCCGGTGAAGCAGCGTTGCAGTAGATCGACGCTGCCCGCCATGGCGCCCAGATGGATTCCCTCGGCGGTGGTGCCGCCCTGGATGTCGGCGATATCGGAGGACAGCACCCGATCGAAGAACTCCGCGGCCCGATCCCGGTGCGCGCGGGCCAGCACCCAGGCGTGCACCAGGGCGCTGAGGGTGGAGCCGTGGGAGGTGCGCGCCAGGTAGTAGTCGATGGTGCGCGGAATCATCTCCGGGGGCAGTTCGTAGCCGAGGTCGGCCAGCAGCGCCCGCAGCTCGTCGGCCGAGAGCAGATAGAACAGCATCAGCACATCGGCCTGTTTGGCCGCCCGGTAGCGGTTGACGTCGTCGCCCTCGGCCTCCAGCGCCCGGTCCAGGCGCTGGATATCGCCGTAGCGGGCCCAATCCAGTTCCGCGAGCCGGTCGTAGCCGTCGAACTGGCTGATCACCCCGTCGTGGAACGGCACGTACATGCGCCGGGTGAGGTCCTCCCAGATGCGCGGTTCACCGGGATCCACCCCGAGCGATTCCAGCAACCGCCCGCGCTCGCGCGGACCCAGCAGGGCCAGGGCATCGAGCGTGCGCCGGATGGTCCAGACCGCCATCACATTGATGTAGGCATTGTCGTCGATACCGTCCAGGGGCGCGTCCGGATACCCGGAGTGGAATTCGTCGGGCCCGATGACGCCGCGGACGCGATAGCGATTCCGCTCGGGGTCGTACCCCACCCGGCTCGCCCAGAACCGGGTGATCTCGACCAGCAGTTCGGCCCCGTACTCGGTGAGGAACTCCACGTCCCCGGTGGCCTCGTGGTACTCCCACACGGTGTAGGCGACCGCCAGCCCCGCGTGGTGGGCGCGCACGCTCGGATCCGGATTCCAGTGTCCCGATTCCGGATTCAGGTGCAGGCGCTGCGACTCCTCGCGCCCGTCGCTGCCGGACTGCCAGGGGAACAGCGCACCGGCCCAGCCGCCCGCCCGCGCCGCCCGCCGCGCCTCCGGCAGGCGGCGGTGGCGGTAGCGCAGCAGCGCGCGGGTGACCATGGGAAAGCGCACGGTGAGGACGGGGCAGATGAACATCTCGTCCCAGAACACGTGCCCGCGATACGCCTCGCCGTGCAGCCCGCGGGCGGGTACGCCCACGTCGAGATCGGCGGTGTGCGGGGACAGGGTTTGCAGTAGATGCATGAGGTGGAAGCGCACCAGGCGCACCCCGTGGTCGTGGCCGTCGAGGTCGAAACGCGCCCGCTCCCACAGGTGTTCCCAGGCCGTGTCGTGCTCGGCCAGCAACCGCGCGAAGTCGCCGCAGGCGGCCAGCTCCCGGGCGGCGGCCTCGGCCGGGGTGGCGATGGCGTGGTCGCGTCCGGTGTAGACGGTGGCCACCTTCTCCAGCGTCACCGAACCCCACTCGGCGGTGTCGACGGTGAACTCCTGGCCGACCACCCGCCCTTCGTCGATGAATCTCGTTGTCTCATAGCAGGTCTCGCCGGTGACACGGACCGTCGAGCGGGCGGCCACGGCGATCGGGATCTCGGAGCCGTTGGTGCGCACGGCGACCAGCACGGCATCCGGCGACAGCACGGCGGTGGTGACGGGCACCAGGTGGTCGCCCGACAGGGCGCGATAGCGATCCACCAGCGTGTTCCGCACGTCGGCGTCGATGACCGAGCGCAGGGTCACCGGCCCCGACCAGTTCTCGGCGGTGAGGGTGGTCTCCAGCGCGCAGATATGGGGTGCGTGCATGGCGGCGAAGCGGCGCTGCCGCACCGTGGTGATGCGTCCGGCCGTGTCGCGGTATCGGAAGCGCCGAATGAGAATCGCCCGGCGCAGGTCCAGTTGCTGGCGATAGGACAGCAGTTCGGCGTGGTCGACGTCGAACCAGTCGCCGTCGCCGATCCGGAAGGTGACCGGCAGCCAGTTGGGCAGATTCACCAGGCTCTCGTTGTCCACGGTGCGTCCGGCGATCTGGTCGAAGCGCCGGTTGTAGACGCCCGCGACATAGGTGCCGGGGTAGTGCCGTTCGCCCGCGGCGCATTCCGGGGCGGCCCCGCGGGTGCCCAGATAGCCGTTGCCGACCGTGCACAACGCTTCGCGCAGCTTCTCCGCGGCCGGGTCGTAGCCCTCGAAGGTCAGCATCCACTGCTCCGAGGCGGACAGGTCGGGGTCGGTGCGCAGCCAGTCCGCCAATCGGTCCAGCAGGTCGCGCACCCGGCGTGGTCCGGCCACCGCGAAGCGCGCGGCGGTGTAGCGGTCCCCGCTCTCGGCGTGGCGGACCGCGATGCCGATACCGTCGGCCTCGATGGCGTCGAACGCGTCCTCGTCGGTCAGGTCGTCGCCCAGGTACACCGGCACGGCGGGCACGGCGAGCCGGTCCAGGATCCAGCGCAGCGCCCGGCCCTTGTCCCACTCCACATCGGGGCGCAGTTCGGTGACCTTGCGGCCGCCGGTGGCGCGCAGCCCCACCGCCCGTGCCACGTCGTGGGCGGCGCTCACCACCGCCGCGACCTGCTCGCGCGGCACCGTACGGTGGTGGACGGCGACGGTGAACCGTTTGGGCTCCACCAGCGCCCCGGGCACGTCGGCGAGCCGGTCGCGCAGCAACCGCGCCGCCTGTTCGACCACCGCCTCGGCATGGGGTGCCGCGCCGTGCACGTGCCGGGTGCCGTCCGGGGCCATCAGCTCGAAGCCGTGACTGCCCGCGTACCACAGCCCGTCCATCCCCACCCGGGTCCGCAGATCCTCCAGTGCGCGGCCGCTGACCACCGCGACCGGGCAGGTCGCCGCCAGTTCGGCCAGTATTGACCGCGCGCCCTCCACCGGTTGCGCGGCGGCCGGATCGGGCACGATATCGGAGAGTGTGCCGTCGAAGTCGAGCAGTACGGCGGCCTTGCCGGTATCCAGCAGATCGGTGATCCGCGACCACGACCGCAACGCGTCCGGGAGTTCGGATACCCGGCGAAATCCGCTGCGCAGCAGCACGTCCGACGCGTCCGCCACCACGGTGTCCGCGCCCTGCTCGCGCAGCCGGTCGGCATGTCCGCCCCGGTCGACGCCGATCACCGATCCGAAGCCGCCTCGGCGACCGGCCGCCACTCCGGCCTCGGCATCCTCGAGCACCACCGTGCGCTCGGGCTCGACCCCGAGCCGGTACGCCGCCTCGAGCAGCATGGCCGGGTCGGGTTTGCCCGCCAGCCCGAGCCTTTCGGCCTCCAGGCCGTCGACCCGCACCTCGAACAGGTCGGCCAGCCCGGCCGCCGCCAGCACCTCGGCCGCATTGCGACTGGCGGAGAACACCGCCGTGCCGAGACCGGCGGCGTGCAGCCGTCGGATCAACGCCACCGTACCGTCGAAGACACGCACGCCGTCCCGCGCCACCCGTGCGAGGAACAGGCGATCCTTGCGGTTGCCGAGCCCGCATACGGTGTCGACGTCCCCGTGCTCCGACGGATCGCCCCACGGTAGCGAGATGTCCCGGGACGCAAGGAAATCGGCCACGCCGCGGTAGCGCGGTTTGCCGTCGACGTAGCGCAGGTAGTCGTCGTGGGTGAACGGGGTGAGCCGTTCACCCCGGGCACCGGCGCGCCGGGCGAGGAAGTCGTCGAAGAGCTCGGTCCAGGCCGCGGCGTGCATCGACGCGCTGTCGGTGACGACCCCGTCCATATCGAAGAGCACAGCGTCGTGGCGGCGCGCATCGATCAGCGCTGCGGTATCGGCGTACACACCTCCCAGGTTGGCTGGCGCGGGGATTGTCCAGCAAGAGAACAAAGTCCCCGCACCCTCGGGGGGTGCGGTACCCGGTGGTTCGGGACCTAGGACTCGTTACACCGTCGCCACGCGCGCCTACCGTGAGCGCTATGACCGTTCTGCCCACCGGCGTCACCATCGAGAAGGCCGTGCTGCTGGCCGGTCGTGCGCCGTCGCTGCACAACAGCCAGCCGTGGCGGTGGACCTTCGACGGGGCCGCGCTGCGCCTGTTCGCGGCTCCGGAGCGGCTGCTGCCCGCCACCGATCCGTGCCGCCGCCAGTTGCTGATCAGCTGCGGCGTCACGCTCGACCACCTGCGTGTCGCCATGGCGGCGGCGGGGTGGCGCTGCACCGTGGCGCACTTCCCCGACCCGAACAGTCACGATCACCTCGCCACCGTCACCTTCCGTCCCGCTCGGATCGTCACCGACGCCGATCGGGAACGGGCCGACGCCATCGTCCGGCGGCACACCGATCGGCTGCCGTTCGCCGCGCCGAGGAGATGGGACGAACTCGAGACCGTGCTACGCACGGTGGTAGATCCCGAGGACGCGGTCGTGAGCGTGCTCGGTCCGGAAAGTCGCGCCCGACTGGCGCACGCCTCGGGCCTCACCGCCGCCGTGCGCCGCTACGATGCCGGGTACCAGGCCGAATTACGCTGGTGGACCGGGCATTCCGCAGCGGCGGGCGGCGTGCCCCGGACAGCGCTGGCCAATCCGGAGGAGCAGGCGCGCGTGGGTATCGGCCGAGCCTTCCCCGCCGCCGCGACGGCCTCGCGCCGCGCCGAACTCGATACCGACCATGCGGCCGTCCTGGTGCTGTCCACCCTCGGCGACACACCCGAGGAACTGCTGCGCTGCGGTACCGCCCTCTCCACGGTGCTGCTGGAATGCACCGTCGCCGGGTCGGCGACCTGTCCGCTGACCCACCTCACCGAGGATCCACGCGGCCGGGCCGTGGTCCGGGAACTCACCGGGCGGGGCGACCTGCCGCAGGTGCTGGTTCGGGTGGGTACGGCACCGGAGCCGGAATCGGAAACCGTCTCGGAGACCGAGACGGTCACGCCGCGCCGCCCCCTGGCCGACATCTTGGCCATGCCGAGATGAGCACGCCCGAGAAGGAGAGCCCGATGAAATACCGGGTCAGCATCTGCCGCACGCCCCCGCAAACCATGCTGTGCCTGCCGCGTGAGATCAGAGCGGACCGGGTGGGCACGGATATCGCGGAGGGAATGCGCGAACTGGTGACCACCGCGCAGCGCGCCGAACTCACCACCATCGGCGCGTCGACCATCACTTTCCGCGAGCCACCGGCCGCGGACGGCTCCACCGTCGTCGACTTCGGCGTCGTGGTGGAACCCGCGCCCAAACTCGGTCCCGCGTCGGGTGCGACGCTGCTGCTGGAACCGGACCGCATGGTGGCCCGGATCTGTTACCGCGGCGGCTACCGGGAGCTGGAAGCCGTGCACAGATCGCTGCGGGCGTGGTTGCGCGACAACGGTTATCGTGCGGCCGGACCCGCACGGGAAGCCTATCTCGTCGGCCCGGACGAGGTGTCCGACCCCCGGGAACTACTCACCGAGATCACCATCCCGGTCGTTCCCGCGCCGAGTATCGCGCTGCTGCTGGACGAACCGTTCGCGACGGCGCTCGACTGGACCCGGAAAGTACTGCGGGAGTACGACTTCGAAGTGGTCGGCGATCTCGATGTGCGGGCGCTGCTGCACGCTCGGCTGGGCGAGCCCGTCGAAGACTACACGATCCTCAGCGCCTGCCATCCGGGGCTGGCCCAACGGGCGTTGGCGGCCGACCGCGAGGCCGGACTGCTGCTGCCCTGCACCGTGGTGGTGCGCGCGGTCGAGGGCGGCACCCAGGTGGAAGTCGCCGATCCCGAGGTGCTGGCGGCCGCCCTGCCGCTGGCGGACCTGCTGCCGGTGGCCGCCGAGACCCGGCGGCTGCTCATCGCGGCGCTGACGGCGGCGCGCGAGACCGATCAGGTCACCACCAGTGCGGTGACCCCGAGGTAGATCACGATCGACAGCAGATCCTGGATCACGGTGGCCAGCGGCCCCGACCCGAACGCGGGGTCGATGCCCAGGCGCGACAGCGCCCACGGCAGCACCATGGCCACCACCGCCGCCACCGAACAGGCGGCCAGCAGCGCGATGGCCACGGCGGCGGAAACCTCCGCATCGCCCCAGACCGCCAGGGTGAACGCATACGATACGACCGCGACCAGCAGACCGATCACTGCGCCGGTCACGGTTTCACGCACCACGATCCCGCGGATGCCGACCCCCACCGACAACCCGCGGACCACCAACGCCACCGTCTGGGTGCCGACCGCGTCGGCCAGATACACCACGCCCGGAATGAAGAAGGCGATCAACACCTCCCGCTCGAGCTGCCCCCGAAACGCGTCGACCACGCCCGCGGCCAGCATCGCGCCCACGAAACCCACCGCGAGCCAGGGCAATCGGTGCCACAGTCGCCGGGCCACCGGCTCGGTGGTGGCCGTGCGCGCCGTGGATGTCGAGGCCAGATAGCCCGACAGCCGGGCCACGTCCTCATCGTGCTCCGCCAGCAGCAGTCCCAGCAGCCGTTGCGGCGGGATCACCCCGAGCCACCTGCCGTCCGCGTCGACGACGGCGAGGCCGGGCTCGTCGTGGCGAAGCGCCTCCCAGACCGCCGCTTCCTGATCGTGGTGCCCCGCCACCGTCGGCGGGTCCGTGTCCATCACCTCACCGACCGGGCTGTCCGGCGGCGCGGCGAGCAGCCGTTCGATGGTGACCAGTCCGGCAAGGTAGCCGTCCCGGCAGACCACCACCACCGCCGCACTGGCGAACCGCCGGCCCCGCATCCCCGCGAGCGCCGCCCGCACCGTCTCCGCCGGTTCGACGACCGGGACGTCCCGCGTCGCGTGCGCGGCCGCGGTATCGAGGACATCGGCGGCGATCATCCTGCTCTCCACAGCCGAACGCTAGCCCCCGGCACCCGCGCACGCCAGCGCTCGCCTCCTACCGCTCCCGCGCGCATACGCCCGACCGACTTCGCGCCCGCGAACCGACAGCCGAAGTACCTGCGGCCGCCTGCCTTTCGGCCCTGGGCCGCGAGTCGCGACCGGAGTGGAATCGAGCACGAGGAGGTTCGTCATGATTGTGGATACCGTTCTGGTGGCCTACGGATCCAAGCGCGGCGGCACCGCTGAGATCGCCGAGTGGATCGGTGACACGTTGCGCGCCGAACACGTCACCGCCGAGGTCCGATCCGCCGCCGAGGTGCGCTCCCTCGAACGCTACGGCGCGATCGTGCTGGGCGGGGCGCTGTACGCGGGCCGCTGGCATCGCCACGCCCGCGGCTTCGTCCGTCGCTTCCATCGCACCCTCCCGGACCATCCGGTATGGATGTTCGGCAGTGGGCCGCTGGATGATTCGGCCGACCGGGTGGACCCGGACGAGATCTTCGGCGCCCGTGCCGTCCGCAAGGCCGCCGCACGGGTGAACGCCCGCGGCTACACGATCTTCGGCGGGCGACTGCTCCCGGACGCACGCGGCTTCACGGCGTCGGCGATGGCCAAGAACTCCGCCGGTGATTTCCGCGACCGTGCACGCATCCGAGCCTGGGCCGCCGCGATCGCCACCGACCTGTCCACACCGCCCGCGCGGTGAAGCCCACGTCGGCGGCAGCGGTGTTCGGGGTCGGTGCGGCGGTTCGGTTCGTCACGGCATTGGCGGGCGATACGGTGCGTGCGGTACGCAACGAGGCCGCCGGGCGACAGATCTGGGCGCGCGACGGTCGCGCCCACATCGAGGCCCGCGGGGTGCATCACGTCGACGCGCCCGCGGACTATCCCGCCGCACTGCGCAGCGCGGTGGGCGCACTCGACGGGGTGCGCTGGGTGGCGGTCAACGGGATCCTCGGCGACGTGATCGTCGACTTCGATCCCGAGCGGGTCAATGTGGCGCGTCTGAGCGAGACCGTCGCCCACGTGGAGCACGAGTACGCCATGACCGGTCGGCCTCGGGACAGACCGCTGCATCCGGCCAGCTTCGAACCGATCTTCGATGAATTGGTCGCGCTCGGCGGCGATCTGGCCGGAGCCGTGGTCGGACTGGTGGGACGGCTTGCACCCACGCTGTCTCTTCCGCCCGAGTCGATCGCCGCCGTGCACGCGGTCGATCTGATTCCCGGCTTGCGCACGGAACTCGACAGCCGATTCGGAGCGGTGCGGGTCGATGCCGTGCTGTCGCTGGCCGGTTCGGTCGTCTCGGCGGCCAGCCGCAATCCGCTCTCGGCGCTGGCCGATGCCGGGCTGCGCGCGGTGGAACTCCCCGCCGCCCTGGCCCGCCGCCACGCCTGGGAACGGCGGGCGGCAGAGCTCACCGCTACCGCCCGCGCGGCGGCCGCACAGGCACAGCCAGCACCCGACGCCCGTCCGACACCCCTGCCGCCGGGTCCCGTCCAGCGGTACGAGCGGAAAGCGGGTGCGGTCACGGTGAGTGCGGCGGCCCTGCTCCTTCCCGTCGCCGGGCTCACCCGCGCCGCACGGGCCATTGTGATCGGTGCGCCACGCGCCGCCGATATGGGTGCTGCCGCCTATACGGCCGCGCTCGCCCGCACCCTGTGCGATCGTGGTGTGCTGGTTCGTGATCCGGCCGCGCTGGCATTGCTCGACCGCATCGACACCGTGGTGATCGACGCGCAGGTGCTCGTCGACGCCGAGGGCAGACTCGATCCACTCACCGACGCGGTGATGGCCGCCGCCCACCGCGTCGGCCGCGTCGTCGTCGCACCCCGCAGTTCCGGGCTGGCCGAGCGAGTCGGCGCCGATGACAGTCTGGGCGGCGGACCCCACCTGGCCGCGTCGGTGCGGGAACTCCAGGCGCAGGGACATACGGTCGCCTTGATCGCGGGGCACAATGCCCCCGGATTGGCCGCCGCCGACTGCGCCATCGGCATCCTCACCGACGGCCGTACCCCACCGTGGGCGGCCGATATCCTGTGTGGCCCCGGCCTTTCCGAGGCATGGCTGCTGCTGCGCGGCTGCGGTGCGGCCGGAGGCAACAGCGCGCGTGGGGTGCGACTGGCCCTGCTCGGCTCGATATCCGGGGCGGTGCTGGGTCTGCTCGGCCCGCAACGCGGGGCCTGCCAGCGCGGCACCTTCCCGGTCGGACTGGCCGCGTTGGCGGCCGTCGCGACCGGCATCTGGTCGGTCGGCGCACTGGCCCGGCAAGCCCCACCCGCGCCGAGCGACAGCACGCCCTGGCATGCCATGCCCGTGGACGAGGCGCTCGCCGCCCTCGGCACCGGTCTGCCAGGATTGACCGATCAACAGGCGGCCCAGCGGCGCATCGCGCCCACGGATATCGCAGAACCCGCTGAAACCCTGTGGCGGGCAACACTGTCCGAACTCGACACCCCGCTCACCGCACCGCTGGCCGCGGGTGCGGGTGTGTCGGCGGCCAGCGGATCGGTGTTCGACGCCGGACTGGTCTTCCTCGTGATGATGGGCAACGCGCTGCTGGGCGCGGTGCAGCGGACGGCGGCCGGTCGCGCGGTGCGCCGCCTCGCCGAGATCGGTTCCCTGCAGGCCCGGCTGCGGCGACAGGAGCGGGAAAGCATCACGCCCGCCAGCGAACTCGTGGTCGGCGATATCGTGGTGCTGCGAGCGGGTGATGCCGTACCCGCCGACTGCCGCCTGCTCGACGCGGACCATCTCGAGGTGGACGAATCCAGTCTGACCGGTGAATCGCTGCCGGTGCCCAAGGATCCCGCACCCGTCGACGCCGCCGAGGTGGCCGACCGCGCCAGCATGCTGTACGCGGGCACCGATGTGGTGGCCGGCAGCGGCACCGCCGTGGTGGTGGCCGTCGGCACGGAGACCGAGACCGGCCGCAGCGGGCGGCTCGCCGACAGCGGCGAGTCCGCCAGCGGGGTCGCGGCCCGCCTCGACGACCTCACCCGGCTCTCCATGCGCGTCTCGGTGGGCGCGGCCACCGCCGTTCTCGGTATCGGGCTGCTGCGCGGACGGCTGTCCGCCGCTGTGGGTTCCGCGGTCGCGCTGGGGGTGGCCGCGGTGCCCGAGGGGCTGCCGTTCGTGGCGACCGTGGCCCAACTGGCGGCGGCGCGACGGCTGTCGACGCGCAATGTGCTGGTGCGCACGCCCCGCACCCTGGAAGCGCTGGGCCGCGTGGACACGGTCTGCTTCGACAAGACCGGCACGCTCACCGAGGGGCATATCCGCCTGCGCCGGGTCGGTGACGGCACGGTGGACGAGGCGGTCGACACGCTCACCGGTGCGCGACGCGACGTGCTGGCCGCCGCGCTGCGTGCCACCCCCGTCGGCCCGGAGGGGCAGCCCCTCCCGCATCCCACCGACCGCGCGGTGGTGCGGGGCGCGGCTGTCGCCGCTATCGAGCGAGACCATGCCGAGCCGGACTGGATCATGGTGCAGGAGTTGCCGTTCGAACCCGGTCGAGGGTTCCACGCGGTGCTCGGCCGCACCGACGGCCGCCACCTGCTCAGCGTGAAGGGCGCACCGGAGATCATCCTGCCGCGCTGTATCGGCCGCCGCCGCGGCGATACGGTCGCCCCGCTCACCGATGCCGACCTCGACGAATTGCGGGTCACCGTGGAACAGCTCGCCGAGCGGGGCTTCCGGGTGCTGGCGGTGGCCGAGCGCGCCGCTTCCCAGCGCGGCGAACTCGACAGCGACCGCATCGAACGCCTGGTGTTCGCCGGTCTGCTCTGCCTGGCCGACCCGGTGCGGCCCACCGCCGCCGTGGCGGTGCGCGATCTGCGCGCCGCGGGCGTGGACGCCGTCATGCTCACCGGTGACCATCCGCGCACCGCGCTCGGTATCGCCACCGAACTCGGGCTGCGCACCGGCGGCCGGGTCATCACCGGTGCGGAGGTCGAGACCCGAACCGAGGCCGAACTGGCCGAACTCGTCGCCGAGACAGCGGTATTCGCGCGCGTCTCACCGGTGCACAAGGCCGCCATCGTGGGCGCGCTGCGCCGTGCGGGTCACACCGTCGCGGTGACCGGCGACGGCGCCAACGACGCTCCGGCCATCCGATTGGCGGATGTCGGCATCGCGCTGGGCCCGCGCAGCACACCGGCCGCGAAACAGGCCGCCGATATCGTCGTCACCGACGAACACATCGAGACCATCGTGGACGCCGTCATCGAGAGCCGCGCCATGTGGCGTTCTGTGCGCGACAGCGTCTCCATGCTGGTCGGCGGCAATTTCGGCGAGATCGCCTTCACCGTCGGCTCGGCACTGCTGGACCGGAGTCCGGCGCTCAACGCCCGCCAGCTGCTGGCGGTCAATCTGCTCACGGACCTGCTGCCCGCCCTGGTGGTGGCCGCCCGTCCACCGCGCGGCATCACCCCGGCCATGCTGTTGTCCGAGGGGCCGGATTCGGCGGTAGGCACGGCATTGCGGCGCGATGTCACCGCCCGTGCGATGGCGACCGGTACCGCGGCCGCGGCCGGTTGGCTGACCGCGCGGCTGCTCTGCCCGCCCCGGCAGGCCGGGACCGTCGGGTTCGCCGCTCTGGTCGGCACCCAGTTGACCCAGACCGCCCGCGATTCGCACGGCGACCCCCTGGTGCTCGCGGCCGCCCTGGGTTCCGCCGCGGCGCTCTTCGCACTCGTTCAGTTTCCGCCGACCAGCTATTTCTTCGGCTGCCGCCCGCTCGGGCCGCTCGGGTGGGGTATCGCCACCGTGGCGAGTGTCGGCACCGCGGTCGCCGCCCACCGCCAACGTTGATCCAACGCCACGTCGGCACGCGGACCGAGCGGTCGATGCGCTGTCGCGCTCCCACGCGACCATCGTCCCCACATCCCGGGACCGTGGCCCCTACATCGGTCCGTTCGGCGCTGATCGAATGGACCGAACAGCTCGACGTAGAAGGAGAACCACCGTGACACGCAAAGGTATTCGTCGTGGAGGCCGGGTATGACGCCGAATCGGCGGACCCGGGCACTGTGGTTCGGCGTCGTCGCGGCCGCGATCGTCGGGCTGATCGACGCCGCGACCGGGCGCACCTGGGATCTGGTGACGGTATTCGGCATCATCGGGCTGCTCGGTGTGCTGGGGCTGGTGCGGTTCGGAGGTCGAGCCACGCTGTCCGTGCGGACCGATCTGGCGCGCTGGCTGGCACAGCGGGCCGCCGAGGGCGGGGAGCCCGTGCACCGGGTGACCGACCGCGCGGTCGCCGCGTACCGGGCGGGCATCGTCGGCGACGACGAGAGGCAGCCGTGACGCGCACGGCCGATCGCGGCGATGTCCGCGCCACGGCCGCCGA
>NZ_JASCXP010000157.1:0-14993 GCF_030010695.1 Nocardia sp. CC201C | reverse complement strand
AGATCGGGGGCGCGCGCTACAGCCTGGTGCGCATGAGGAGCACGTTGTACTGGCTGTGCACCGTGGTGAGGAAGTACAGGTCACGCCCGGTCTGGTACGGGAAGATCGACGGCGCGTACGCGGTGGGGAGTTCCCGCGCGTCGATCAGCACCTCCGGCCCGCTCCACGGCCCCTCCGGACTGGGCGCGCGGTGCATGACCACCGAATTCCACGGGTCGGTGGTGAGCATGATGTATTGGCCCAGGTAGTCGTTCCACATGACCGACATCTCGGCCACCCCGCCGCCGATCACCGGGGTCGCGGCGTTCACGTCCTCGCGCACCCACTTGCCGTCCGCGAAGTACTCGTACTGCGTCAGATCGCCGATGGCGGCCTCCGGCACTCGTGCCAGGAAGGCGGGGTTGTCGCGGCCGGAGGCGGTGCCGTACTCGTAGACGAAGCCATCCGCCTTCAGGAAGGCGTTCATCTGGAAGTTGGCGTTGCCGCCCTCGTCGGGCCGCCGGGTGGCGGGCAGTTCCACCCAGTTCTCGCCATTGTCGCCGGAGACCGCGAGGCCGGAGAAGTTGGTGGTCCATTCGCCGGGTTCATCCCAGCTGTGCACGGACATGAGGCTCATGTACTGCACCCCGCCCACCGAGATGCCCGCGGTGGGAATGCGGCTGATCTCGATGAAGGGGATCTTGGGGCTGGGGATGAGGTCGCGCGCCTGCCCGAACCAGTCCCGCACCACCGAGTCGAAGTAGATGCCGTTCGACGGATCCTTGGTGTGCGAGCGCACCAGGATGTTGGAGCGCCAGGCCCAGGTGCTGCCGACCAGCAGGTTGGGGAAGCCGAGTCCGGCGGTATCACCGAAGGCGGTGAGCATCTCACCGTGCCCGTTGTCCCACATGATGCCCAGATCGGTGCCGAGCACGTTGTAGGACTGGGTGTTGTTCGGGCTGGCCATACCGGTCACCTGGAACACCGCCTTGGTGCGTCCGGGCAGGTTGGGTAGGCCGTGGGTGCCGTTGAGCACCGGAATGGGGTTGATGGCGTTCGGGTTGGCCGCAGCCGGTGAGGTCGCGGTGAGGAGCAAGGCCGTGGTTCCTGCCAGGGCGGACATGAGCAGGGATGCGGTCTTCGTCAACGCGGACAAACCTCCGGTTCTCGCCGAACAAGTGCGCGGGCCGTGCCCAACCTACGGACCACGCGGTCATTCGGCTCGCTGGCAAAGTGTGAAGATGCTAACAGCGCGACCGGGGCGGGTGGGATCGCAAACCGACTTGTTTGCTGTGAATTGCCTTACTTGTTGTCTTTCCGGCCCAGGGCTTGACGCAGGATCAGCGGCAGTTGGGTGGCGCGCTCGATGGCGAAGGTGCGCCGCAGCGACGACTCCCAGGAGCGGTCGAACAGCCGTTTGGCGCTCGCCACCGCGTGCGGGGAGCGCGCCGCGATGCGGTCCGCGAGCTTCTCCGCCTCGGCCCGCGGATCCGCGGCCACCTCGGTGACCAGGCCGATGCGCTGGGCGTAGGCGGCGTCCACCGGATCGGCGGTCATGGTGAGCAGCAGCGCCTGATCGATGCCGACGAGCCGGGACAGCGTCGCCGCACCGGTCATATCCGGGATGAGACCGTGCTTGGCCTCCATTACCGCGAATTCGGAATCCGGTGTGACGAAACGGAAGTCGGCGGCCAGGGCGAGTTGCAGCGCGCCGCCGTAGCAGCGGCCGTGCACCACCGCGATCACCGGTTGCGGCAGTCGTCGCCACGCCCAGCAGGCTTCCTGGAAAGTATTGGTGCCGCGCCAGGGCAGCGGAATGAAGTTGGGCACGATCGACATCGGATTGCCCATGGCCTTGGCGACATCGAGGCCGCTGGAGAAGCTGGGTCCGTTCCCGGACAGGATGACCGTGCGAATATCACTGCGCCCCTGAATGGTTCCGGCGACCCGGACCAGTTCCCGCAGCATCTCGACGGTGAGCCCGTTGTGCTTGTCGGGCCGGTCCAGGGTGACGTAGGCGCGATCGCCCTCGAAGGTCAGCTCGATATTGTCGCGTGCCATGCTCATTCCTCACTTCTGGTCCAGGAGCAGCCGCGCACAGCCCTCCGGATCGTCGTAGAAGGGCGTGTGGCCGCTGCCGCGCAGGGTGACGTGCCTGGCGGTCGGGAGCAACTGCCGGGCGCGGCGGCTCTGCGTGGCGTAGGTCAGCAGAATGTCACGATTACCCCAGGCGATGGTCACCGGGATATCGGGCAGCGCCTCGGCGGTGACCGGCCGCACCCGGGTGAACGAGGCCAGCGCCGCGTCGAAACCGCCCGCGCCGAGCAGTCCCTCCACGGTGAGCACCGCGGCGTCGGCGGGCAACTGCCAGGGTTTGCCGAACACCAGGCCCATGAGGGCGCTGCGCCCCGCGGTCGTGCCGAGCAGGGTGGGCACGGCCGGGCGCAGCAGCTGACAGAGGTTCTTGGCTCGGCCCAATGCCTGCTGACACCAGATGCGGCCGGGGGTGTCCCAGAATCCGATGGGGGAGTAGGCGGTGACGCTGCGCGCCAGTCCGCGCGCGGCCAGGTCGAGCACGATGTGGCCGCCCATGGAGTTGCCCGCCAGATGCGGCCGCTCGATGCCCTGCTCGGTCAGGAAGTCGGCCAGCGCATCGGCGAGGGCGGGCACATCGGTGCGCGGAAGCGGCTGACTGGCGCCGAATCCCGGCAGGTCGACGGCGATCACATCGAACGACTCCGCGAGCAGATCGATGGTCGGCCCCCACACCTGCCAGCGGCTGCCCACCCCGTGCACGAGGACCAGTGGATCGCCCGCCCCCGCCCGGTGGTGGTTCAACGTCATGGCCAACCTCCCGTGAACTGCACCGACGCCTCACCCTAACAACGCGGCGCCTCCCGCCAATCGAGATTTCCGGCCGTCTCCGCGCGGTCGGTGGGGACGCAGGCGCCGCTGGCCCGGAAGGGTTCGACCAGCTGGGCGAGATAGCCCGCGGGGTAGTTCGGTTTGGCGGCCATGCCGAGGTCGGCGCTGGTGAAAGCGCGGCCTGGGTCGTAGGAGTAGGTGCGCAGCGCGTGATCCCAGATCAGGGTGAACAGACCGAAATTCACATCGCCGATACCGGCCCATTTGAGGTGATGGAAGCGATGCGCCTGATTGAGGGCGAGCACCGCGCGCAGCGGTCCGACCCGATAGTCGACATTGGAGTGTTGCAGCAGCAGTTGCACGGCGACGGCGAACGCCAGCGCGGCGGCCACGTCGCCGGGCAGACCCAACAGGATGAGCGGCGTGACGCCGACGACCGTCTCCAAGGTCTGGTGCAGCGGATGTTTCATCAGGCCGTTGAAACCGTAGGACCGGGTGATGCTGTGGTGCACCGCGTGCAGCCGCCACAGCGCGGGGACCTTGTGGCTGGCCAGATGGGTGAGGGTGATCCCGAGGTCGGCGACCAGGATCGCGATCAGGACCTGCACCACGAAGTGCAGGTCCCGCGGCCACACCCCCTCGAACGGGATCAGCGCGGCCAGCAGCGGAAGGGAGGCAGCGCTGGCCAGCGTGAGCAGTTCGTTGACGACCGCGTGGGCGATATCGCGTCGGTCGTCGTCGTGGTCGGTATTCCAGTCGTCGAGGTAGGGCAGTGCGCGTTCGGCGGCGAAGGAGACCCCGATCGCGAGCAGGAGCAATGGCAGCAGCCACAGCTTCGAACGGCCGGTGGCGAGCATCGCGAAGGCGGTGCCGTTCACGGCCAGCAGCATGAAGGGCACGTAGCCGTAGCGGACGAGAGTGTGCATGCGCCAACCCTGCTGGTCACCGGCCCACTTCGACTTGAACGGATTCGCTACGACCGCTTGAACGGATTCGCTACGACCGCACCAGCGCCACCCGCCGCACCAGTTCCGACGGTGCCAGCCCGAACATCTCGTGACACACCCGGGTCAGGTGGGCACTGTCGGCGAACCCGGCGGCATGCGCCGCGGTGGTCAACGTGCCGCCCAGCCGTGCATGCTCCATGGCGTGGCGCAGGCGCGCCCACCGCAGATACGGCGGAAACCCCATCCCCACCTCCTCGGCGAACAGATGCCCCAGCCGACTCGCGGAAATCCCCACCGCCTCCGCCAGGTCGCGCAATCGCACCGGCCCGTCCAACATCCCCGGCAACAGCGCCAGCGCCCGCCGCAGCGCGGGATGCTCCGGTCCCGTCCCGCCGCCCTCGGCGCCGACCAGCCTCGCCAGCAGACCCGCGGGAAACCCGCTGCCCGCGGTCGGCGTGCCCGTGGTCGACCCGCCTGCGGTCGGTGCGTGTGTGGCCGGTGCCGCTGCGGCCGCGTGCGCCGGAGGTCCGCCCACCGCGGCACCGTGCCTGCTTGGGCAGGCTGCGCCAGGGGCGCTGGGTGGGCAAGCGCAGCGGCACGCGCTGACCGGCGCACCCCTTTCCGCCGCGCTAACGCCACTCGCATTCCGCGTGGAACGCGGTGTGTCGGCACGCGGTGGTTCGCCATGGGGGTGGAGTAGTGGCGTGCGATCCAGCGGCGCGGCGGCTCGCACCCAGGCGGCGGCGGAGCCGAGCGGCAGGCCGGTCTCGCGCACGCGGGTGTTCAGTGCCCGCCCGAGCGCCGAGGATGCGTCGGCGAAGATGAGCAGACCCGTTGCCGCACCGATCATCTCGTGGGTCTGCCCGGCCGGGATCAGCGCCGCCCGAGCCTCTTCGAGGTTCCCGTCGGCATCCCGCACGCCGATCCGGCCCGCGGTCGCGAACACCAGTTGCGCCGCCGCGTGGTGGTGCCGGTGCGCGTGCCCGATGCGCCCGGTGTAGGTCAGCGTTCCCGGCCGCAGCATGGCCGTTCCTTCCCACATGGGCATTTCTCCTGTCCCCGCCCCATCGGCCTTCTCATCGGCCTTCTCATCGGTACGATAAAAGGTATGGCAACCCGTAAGGTGACTTTGTCGCTGGACGAGGCCGCCTGGTCGTACGCCGAACAGGCCGCCGCTCGGGCCGGTATGTCGCCGTCGGCGTGGATTTCCCGCGCCGCGCGGCGCGAAGCGGTCCGGACCGGCTGGGGTCCGGCGCCCGACCCGGCGGAACTCGCCGCGATGGACGAGGCAGAGTTGGCGGCCGCCGAGAAGGAGTTGCGTGCGCAGGGGTGAACTCTGGGTCTACCACCCGCACGGCACGCCCCGACGCCGCAATATCATCCTCATCAGCAGCGACGGCATCAACGAGTCGCCGCGCCCGTGGCTGATCGCCGCGGAGGTGCTGGATGAGGATCCGCTGGATATTCTCGCCGTGCCCATTCCCGGGCACGGCTGGGTGCACGCCGGGAATCTGGGCCGCATCTATCGCCCCTGGTTGGCGGAGCGCATCGGCGCGGTGGACACCGAGACCGAGGAGCGCATCGACACAGCCCTGCGCGCGGCCATGGATCTGTGAGAAGGTTCCTCCGGCATTCCGCTCGTGAGAATCGAGGTACCCGTGAGGATTTCCCTGCTCGCCGCCGCGTTCGTCGCCCTGCCGCTGCTCGCCGCGTGCGGTAGCGACAGCGACGAGGCTCCCGCCGTCACGCAGGCGGACCTGTCCAAGGCACTGCAGGACAGCGGCCTCAAGGACACCGCCCTGGCCGACTGCGCGGCGAAGATCTATGTGGATCAGGGGATCTCGCAGGAGGGCCTGCGCGTCATGATCGACAAGGAAGCGAATGTGACCGGCTCGGTGGAGCCCGAGGAGCTCGGCATGAGCAAGGAGGACTCCGACAAGGCCAAGGCCGCCACCAACCGCATAGTGTCGGAGTGCCTGCAATAGTCGACGGCGACGGTCGGCGGCAGCGAGTCCGGATGGGCCGGTATGCGACCCATCCGGACTCACACCAGGACCGTGATCTCCACCCGCGCCGAATCCCCTGCGGACAACCCCTCTGATATCCGCACGGGCTTCTTCACGGGCAGTAGATACGTTCCTCGCTTCTTGTCCGGGAACAGCGATGTCGCCCACCGGCTCGCGCCGATGACGACCTCCACCCGAACCGACCCGAACCCACCGACCCGATGCCCGTACATCTCCTCGATCTCATCGGCGATCGCCTCCGGCACGTCGAGGAAGTACCAGGCGGCGGGCCCGTCGTACTCCCAGAGTTCGGCGGTGAACGAGTAGTGGTCGTGGGCCATGGCGCGAGATTATCCGGGGGGACCGACAGGCGGTCGGTGCGCGCTGGGCGTCGATGTCGTTGTCGGCGAGGAGAAGTCCTGCGGCGGCGTGGGATCGCAGGCATGGAACGCGAGTGCCAGGACGACGAAGGCCGCCCCGGCGATCAGCGCGCCGTTGCGCGAGGTGTGCGGGTTCGGGGGAGAGCTCATGGTTCCTACGTGCCTGGGTGCAACTCGAAAAAGGGCATGGCGAAAGAGAGTCCGGCGGGGACTCGAAATAACAAGACCGGTTAGTCGAATCGAATTGATACCAATCGGCAGGGATTGGTACAGGATGGATCGGCGCCCCGTGCCCGCGCGTTACCGCCCGTATGCTCGCGGGAGTGCGTGACCCGTACTGGAATCACAACACCCACTACCACCCCTGGCTGCTCGCCCAGCTGCCGGACGCCGCTCGCACCGCCCTGGACATCGGCTGCGGTGACGGTCTGCTGGCCCGCAAACTGGCCCGGCGCTGCCCCAGCGTGCTCGGCGTGGACATCGACGCGCCGGTCCTCGCCGGTGCCGCCCCTGCCCCGAACGTCACCTACCGGCAGGCCGACTTCCGCGATCTCACCGGCACTTTCGACTACGTCACCGCCGTCGCCAGCCTGCACCACGTGCCCGTCGACGAGGGCCTGACCGCCCTGCGCCGCCTGGTCGCCCCCGGCGGCACCCTCGCCGTCGTCGGCCTCTGGTCCATGCGCCTGCGCGCCGACTACGACTATCTACTCCGCTACCCCCTCATCAGAGCCGTCGACCTGCTCCACCGCAAGAGCGACCCACCCGCCCCGGTCCACGATCCAGAGGAAACTCTGGACCACATCCGACGATCCGCCGCCGAGATCCTCCCCGGCGCGACCATCCGCAAGCGCCTGCTGTGGAGATACACCCTGCTGTGGCACAAGCCCGCCGCCGAATAATGCTGCGGCGCGCGCTCACCGCGTCCGTCCGGGCCGAGTTCGTCACTTTCTCTCCATTGCCGGTACGACCCGAGTTCCACAGCCTTCAAGAATATCGTGGGCGTCATCGCCGGTACTGAGGCGACAGAATACGTTGAACGTGGTATCGAAACCGACTTGGTCGATGTCGGCCACGACGACTCCTGCTCCCGCTGAGATCAAGCTCGACGAGGCGTCCCGGATCGTGGCAGAGAACTTCACGCTGATCTGGCCAGAACCGATTCGCCGCGAACCCGATCAGGTCCAACGTGGCAGCGGCTGTCGCACCAACCCGTCGACCCTGATGCCCGAAGGGCCTCCCTGGAGTCCCAGTACCAGCATCACAGTCTTCAATCCGTCGCAGGAATTCATCGACAAGGCGCTAGCCAACCTCGAAGCCACCTCTACTGACCGCTTGGAGCGGGCGCGCGGGTAAGGACCAACGCATCGTCGGTCTCGCGCACGAGGTGGGAGGATCGCTGGTATGGGTGTCGCCACAGCGCCGGTCCCGGAAACATCGTGTACGCCCTCGTGCGGGCTGGAACGAGAACACGGCTGCTGAACCGTGAAATACAGAGCGCACCAACCGGAGTCGATTGGTGCGTTTTCGTCGCGACCAGGCCTAGCTGGACCCGAAGCTGCCAGTGGACGGCCTGCTGTCACGCGGTTCGTCGTAACTCACGTAATACCGGTCACCGTGGATGTGGTAGCAGCGGGCACCGGTATAGCCCGCGTCCCTATACATCTTGGCGACGCGCTGGCACTCCTCGCGGCCGATGATGGTGTCGGTCTCCCCGGCTGTCGCGGTACCGCCCGCAGTGACGATGCCGAGGGCGGCGATGGTGGCGGCGATCCCGGCGTACACAAAACGCTTCATTAACGCTCTCTCGAGAAGGGTGTGTGCGACGTGGCAGCTCTGGGTCTGCGGCTCCCCCAAGAGGGGCCGTCGCGTCAGCGAATCATCCTCGCCCGCACTGGTTTCCGCCAGCGACCGATCGGCATCTGGCACGAATGGTCAGCTCTCCCGCCTCGCTGTCTCGGGCATCCCGCTCGCGTGCTTCGCGCACCCGTGCCCGCGCGTGGCGGCTTCCTGCCGTTCATGCTCGTCGAGTTCGGGGCACACGTGGTGGGGGGCTGCGCGGGCGCAGTCTTGGCCATGTGCACGATCGCCCGCGGGTCGTCATTGCGTTCGGCCGGGCGAGCGATCTCGGCGGCGTCCGGGCTGGTCCATCGGCACCCGGGCTTCTGGGCCGTCGACAGTTGAGGTTCGGTTGTCCCGCACGGTCTCGGGCGGGTGCGAATGGCGGCGGGTGGCTTCTGCCAGCCGCGTGAACACCGTGCTCGGGTCCAATCCCATCTCGGTGAGTTCCCGGGCCGGGATGGCGGCCGGGTCGTAGAGCATGTGCAGTAGCAGATGCTCTGCTCCCATGCGAGTGGCCCCTTCGGCGGCGGCCATTGTCAGGCCGTGGTGCAGCAGCTGCCACAGCCGATGTCCGCATTCGACAGCGCCCGCGACGCGGTCGGATTCCATCTCGTAGTAGCGGCGCATGCGGTCGCGGCTGACCTGTTCCCATTCCTCGTCGGTCCTGCGCGGCAACTTGTCGGTCATGCGCGGCCTGAATCCGGGACGAGCTTGCCCGCGTCCACCAACGCCCAGTAGGCGGCGGCCTTGGTGGCGCAGATGTCGGGGTGGCAGTCGATGTGGACTTGCATGGCGAGGTTGGGGCGGCTGCGGCCCCACTCGTGGTTGTCGTGGCGGAGGTATTCCAGGCTCATGACGGCCATCCCCGTACCGGCAGATAGGTGCGTTGCGCTTCTGCTTCCAGGCGGGCTTGGAGGTCGGGCCAGGACAGGCCGTGGCGGTGCCGCGCGGTGGGCTGGTGGCCGGAGGTCGCGGCGAAGACGATCACGCCGCTGACGAGCAGGAGCATGCCGAGGAGGTCCACGGTCAGACTCCTGCCGGGACGTCGAGGAGGGCGCGGCCTGTCGATGTGGCGATGTAGGCGCGGCCTCGGCGGCTGAGCGTCCAGGTGTCGCACCACAAACCGACACCGGTCACGATCAACCCCAGGTAGGTGAGGCGGTCGATCGCGCGGTTGGCTGCGCTGAGGGTGATGTCTGCGCTGTCCGCGATGCGGTCGGCGGTCAACTGGCCGCCGGGTGCGAGGGCCGCGAGGACGCGCGCCTCGGTCATGTTCATACCCGGTTCCTCCGGTGTGCCGTGGCAGGTAGTGGGGTGTGGCTGACCAGTATCGGAGGGCGTCGAGTTCCCGATACCGGAGGCCACGTGATCAGGCTGCGGCACAATCCGCACACGAACTGACACAGTTCGTGTCACCCTCGAAAGAGCGGTTCCGGTGGAATAGAGGACGTGATGGCCGGAGAATCCCAGGGAGTTGGCGACCGTATCGCCCAGGCTCGCAAACTACGAGGATGGAGCCAGGGACGGCTCGCCCAGGAAGCGAACGTCTCAGCCTCGCTGGTGACGAAAGTGGAGCAGGGTCGCCGCGCCGCGACGTCCGCCTTCGTCGCTTCGTGTGCCAAAGCTCTGCGCATGAGCGCGGCCGACCTACTTGGGCAGCCCCTGCCAGCGAAGTCGAGTGCCGATCGTGACGTACACGCCGCGATCGCGATTATTCGAAACGAGCTGGCCGCCTACGACGTTGACGCACCCGACATCCGCGTACGCCCGATGGCCGCGCTCGCTGACGGTGTCGAGAACATTCGACGCTACCGGCGTGCCGCTGCGGCGCCGAAGCTCGCCGCCGCGTTGCCGCCGCTACTCGCTGAGGTCCGGGCGTCAGTGCATCGCGCCGAAGGACTGCAAAGAGAGCAGGCGTTGAACCTGTTGTGTGAGCTGTACTACGGATCGCACAGTCTTGCCCACAAGTTGGGGTACACCGACCTCGCGACCATCGCAATCGACCGGATGGCGTGGGCGGCACGCGAATCCGGAGATCCGCTGTGGACGGCTACCAGCCAATTCCATCGCGCAGCGCTGCTCACGGCGGGCGGAGACTGGAACGCCGCATTGACTTTCCTCGAGCGCTGTCGTGCCAGCATCGAACCCCGCCTGGCCGCCCAGACGGAATACGACCTGGTTGCTTGGGGCGGCCTCCACCTGCAATCCGGTCTGGCGGCCGCTCGAAAAGGCGCACGCGATCTCGCAGATTCTCACCTCAGGGAAGCCCGCGACACAGCCTGTCGGCTCGGGTCTGACACCGATCCGATCCTCTCCTTCGGCCCCACCAATGTCGGCATCTGGAATATCGCCCTCGCGGTCGAGATGATGGACGGAACAGAGGCATTGAATCGGGCACGGGGATTCGCCATGCCGCCTACGACGCCACGCGAACGGTCAGGGCACTATCACATCGACATGGCGAGAGCCTGGCTCTTGCATGGGCAGCGCGGCAAAGCGTTCGACTCGCTCCTCACCGCCCGCAGGATCGCCCCCTCGCAGACGCGCTATCACCCGATGGTGCATGAGACCCTCCTTGTCCTGGCTAGGGAGGACGCGCGCAGTACGGAGACGTTGCGTGGATTCGCGGCGTGGTGTGGCCTCAGCTAGTGCCGGGCAGCCCCGTGGCCGCGCCGGGAGTCAGGAACTCCACGCGGACTGCGCGTGTGTAGTCCTCGCGGGCGGCTAGGAAATGCCGTACGTGCGGCTGCCGCTCGTGCTCCTCGAAAGCTGCTCGGTCGGCATAGACCTCGTAGAAGATGCGCGCCAAGGGCTCGCCTTCAACTTCGTGAGTGGAGTACACCAGCGTGCCGGGCTCGTTCTCGCTGATCGCCCCCACTGTGTCGGCGACGAGTTGGTCGAAGTCGTTGGCAGCCTTGGCATCGCGTAGGTCGAACCTCACCACAAGCGCGAACATCGCTCGAGCATATCGCTCACGACTTCGGCAGGCAGTCTCGGCGGTGCGCACGCAGTAGCGGTCGTCCGCACCTGGCGGCACCTCGTCCTCGTCGCCTTCGAGGCGCGACTCGATCAGGTCGAGGATGCGGGTGATGGCGATGTCCGCGGGCTCGCCCGGCTGATCGTTCACGGTCTCCAGGTCGAGTATCCGGATCGCGGTCGTGATGACGTCGCTGGGCGGCGGGGTCGTCGGATTCGGAGACGTCGAATCGCCGATGACCTGTTGGAGATGGCGTGGCGCTGCCGGGAAGGGCGTAAGGGGACGTAATGGCACGTGTGTGGCACGGCGGGGTATCGGCGGCGTGGCCGAAAGATCGTGCAGGGCGACGAGGAAGGGCCCGGATGGTGGCGTGAGCTGCGCGGGGAATCGCACGGGGGAAAGAGAGCCGGTGACGGGAATCGAACCCGCACTCTCAGCTTGGGAAGCTGATGTTCTACCACTAAACTACACCGGCCGGTGCGCGTAGACGCTCCGCGACTCTATCAGAACCGGGGTCGTCGGATGCAAGTTGGCGGAAAGCGGGTCGGTGGGGGATTCGGCGAAGTGGGGGTGATCGTCTACGGGCGGTCGTAGACTGATCATCGGGTCGAAAGCCCGTCCACCACAGTGACTTTGGATGCGCTGGGCGTTTGCTGATCGCGGTTCGGTGTGTCCTGGAGGAGGACGCGATGACCGCGGTGCCCTCGAAGGATGTCCCCCAGCTCGAGCCCGCGCGGCCGTATCCGGCGCGGATGGCCCCGAAGGGGTCGTATCTGTGGCGCATCGTCACGACCACCGATCCCAAGCTGCTCGGGATGATGTACATGGTCACCGCCATCTCGTTCTTCCTGATCGGCGGGTTGATGGCGCTGCTCATGCGGGCCGAGCTGGCGCGGCCGGGATTGCAGTTCCTGTCGCCCGAACAGTACAACCAGCTGTTCACCATGCACGGCACCATCATGCTGCTGTTCTATGCGACACCGATCGTCTTCGGATTCGCCAATGCGATACTGCCGCTCCAGATCGGCGCCCCGGATGTGGCGTTCCCGCGGCTGAACGCGCTCAGCTACTGGCTGTACCTGTTCGGCGCGACCATGGCCACGGCCGGATTCGTCACCCCGGGCGGGGCGGCGGACTTCGGGTGGACCGCCTACACGCCGCTGAGCCTGGTCGACCACTCGCCAGGGGTCGGCGGAGACCTGTGGATCATGGGGCTGGCGGTCTCCGGTCTGGGCACCATCCTCAGCGGCGTCAACTTCATCACCACCATCGTGTGCCTGCGCTGCCCGGGCATGACGCTGTTCCGGATGCCCATCTTCACCTGGAACATCCTGGTCACCAGCATTCTGGTGCTGCTGGCGTTCCCGATCCTCACCGCGGCGCTGATGGCGCTGGCCGTCGACCGGCATCTCGGCGGGAACATCTACGACCCGTCCAGCGGCGGCACGATCCTCTGGCAGCACCTGTTCTGGTTCTTCGGGCATCCCGAGGTGTACATCATCGCGCTGCCGTTCTTCGGCATCATCTCCGAAGTGCTGCCGGTGTTCTCCCGGAAACCGATCTTCGGCTACACCACCCTGGTGTACGCCACCCTGGCCATCGGCGCGCTGTCCATGGCGGTGTGGGCGCACCACATGTTCGCCACCGGCGCTGTGCTGCTGCCGTTCTTCGCCATGATGACCTTCCTCATCGCGGTGCCGACCGGGGTGAAGTTCTTCAACTGGGTCGGCACCATGTGGCGCGGGCAGCTCACCTTCGAGACACCGATGCTGTGGGCGGTCGGCTTCCTGGTGACCTTCCTGTTCGGCGGCCTGTCCGGCATCATCCTCGCCAGCCCGCCGCTGGACTTCCACGTCACCGACTCGTACTTCGTGGTCGCGCACTTCCACTACGTGCTGTTCGGCACCATCGTGTTCGCCACCTTCGCGGGCATCTACTTCTGGTTCCCGAAGATGACCGGCCGGATGATGGACGAGCGGCTCGGCAAGCTGCACTTCTGGAGCACCTTCTTCGGCTTCCACCTGACCTTCCTGGTGCAGCACTGGCTGGGCGACGAGGGCATGCCGCGCCGCTACGCCGACTATCTGCCCGGTGACGGGTTCACCGCGCTCAACATGATCTCGACCATCGGCTCGTTCGTGCTGGGCCTGTCGATGGTGACCTTCGTGTGGAACGTCTTCAAGAGCTACCGCTACGGCGAGGTGGTGACGGTGGACGACCCGTGGGGCTTCGGCAACTCCCTCGAATGGGCCACCACCTGCCCGCCGCCGCGACACAACTTCTACGAATTGCCCCGCATCCGTTCCGAGCGGCCCGCCTTCGAACTGCACTATCCGCACATGGTCGAGCGCATGCGCAGCGAGGCCGAGGTGGGCTGGGCGGCGCGAAGGCCGCAGGCCGTCTCGGAGACCGTGGACGACAGCCCTCCCACCGCGGGCTGACCACCTGGCACTACGCTCTTGCGCGTGCTGCTTTCCGATCGCGACATCCGCTCCGAGATCGCCGCTGGCCGCCTCGGGCTCGACCCGTTCGACCCGAACCTCGTCCAGCCGTCGAGTATCGACGTGCGGTTGGACAGCCTGTTCCGGGTGTTCAACAACACCCGCTACACCCATATCGACCCGGCGCAGCGCCAGGACGAGCTGACCACCATGGTCGAGCCGACCGCGGGGGAACCCTTCGTGCTGCATCCCGGCGAGTTCGTGCTCGGCTCCACCCTGGAGGTGTGCAGCCTGCCCGACGACCTGGCCGGTCGATTGGAGGGCAAGTCGAGCCTGGGCCGCCTGGGGCTGCTCACCCACTCCACCGCCGGGTTCATCGATCCGGGGTTCAGCGGGCACATCACCCTCGAACTGTCGAATGTGGCGAATCTGCCGATCACGCTGTGGCCGGGGATGAAGATCGGCCAGCTGTGCCTGTTCCGGCTGTCGAGCCCGGCGGAGCATCCCTACGGCAGCCAGGCGGCCGGGTCGAAATACCAGGGACAGCGCGGGCCGACGCCGTCGCGGGCCTACCTCAATTTCCCGTCGTCCAACGGGCGCTGAGCGTCGATTCGGCCGCGGCTCATTTCGCGACGGATGCGGCCGGGCGGCCACACCCTGCGAAGGCCACGCGTCCGCGCGGGTGACCACCGCCGGATCGTCCGCAGGTCGGCGGGAACGCGGGCTCAGCAGTCCTCGGTGAAGGCTTTCAGATAGGCCGCTGTCTGATAGGCGTACTGGTACACCCAGCGCAGCGGGCCGATACGCGGGCGGGCGTCGATGACGAGCAGCTCACCGTCCCAGCATTTTCCGAGGATGTAGCGAGTCCGGGAGATGTGCGGGGTGAAGGTCACCACGATCACCCGCCGCCAGCCCTCCGCGCGGGCTCGCCGCGCCAGGTAGCGGCCCTCACCGCGCGTGGTGCGCGGTTCCGGATCGAAGCACTCCACCGCGAAGCTGTAGCCGCCGTGGCAGATCCGGTTCACCAGCGGGCTGTGCTCGTACGGATCGGAGATCAGCACCCGGGGCGCGACCCCGTCGTGGGCGAGGCCGAGTCCCAGCTCCTCCCGGCCGTCGTGGGCGCCGCCGAGCACCAGAATGGCGTCGGCCGGGCGCGGGGTGTCGACGCGCGGACGCACGAACACCGGCCAGAGCGCACCGATGTACACCGACACGGCACACAGCAGCGCGACCGCGGTGACGGTACGACGGGACAGGCGCACGCCGCCGATGCTAGAGCCCGCGCACCGCGATCCGGCACCGCGATCCGGCACCGCGTGGCGCCCGCGTCGCCCGGCCGCAGGAAGCCGACCGCCCTTACCTGAAAACGGCGGTCGGTCTCGAACCTCTCCCGTCGGTGCGCGGGTGAGCCCGGTGCGTGAGGAGCGTGGATGTCGCCGCCCGGTCGCCGGTGACCGCGGAGGGTGCGCGGGCATGGCGGCGCGGGCGTGGATGTCGCCATCTGGTCGCCGGTGACCGCGGAGGGTGCGCGGGCATGGCGGCGCGGGCGTGGATGT
>NZ_JASCXP010000156.1:0-15070 GCF_030010695.1 Nocardia sp. CC201C | reverse complement strand
AGTCGGAACGCCCGACGAACTCCAGTTCCCCGGCACCGGAACCCGATTCGCCGGTGATCCAGCGCACCAGGTCGCCGGTGCGGTACATGCGTCGCCCCGGCCGGCCGTGAGGGTCGGCCACGAACCGGGTCGCGGTGAGGCCCGCACGGCCCCGATAGCCGCGCGCCACCCCGGGTCCCGAGACGTAGAGTTCACCGACCACGCCCGTGGGCACGGGCCGCAGCCAGGTGTCCAGGACCGCCACCGACATGCCGGTGATGTTCGCGCCCAGCGTGATCGGCGCATCCGCGCGCAACTCGCGGCTCCCGGTCACCCAGATGGTGGCCTCCGCCGGACCGTACAGGTTGTGCACGCGCCGCCGCCGGGCCGGGTCGGTGCGCGACCACCGCGCCACCAACTGCGGTGGGCAGCGATCGCCGCCGGTCAGCACGACCCGCAGCGCGTCGAGTCCGTCGGCGTCCATCGACAGCGCCACCGCGGGCGTGAGGAACGCGTGGGTGATGCGCCGCGATCGCAGCAGGTCCGCCAACGGCGGGCCGCCGTAAGTCTGCTCGGGCGCGACGACCAGCGCGGCGCGGCCGGAGACCGCGAGCAGCAGTTCCAGCAAGGCCGCGTCGAAGGTGCGCGCCGCGACCGCCAGCACGCGCGAATCCGGGTCGACGGCAACGCGGTTCCGGTGGTCGGCCACCAGGTTCGCCAGTCCGGCATGGGTGACCTCCACCCCCTTCGGCCGACCCGTCGAACCGGAGGTGTAGACCACATAGGCCGTGGTGGACGGTCGCACCGCACCGCGGTCCGCGGCCGTCACCGGTGCGGGCGCGCACGCCGCGATCTCGTCCGAGGTGGCGGTCGCGTCGAGGACCAGCCACGACACCCCGTTCACCGGGAGGTCGGCGGTGTGCGCGGTCACGGTGAGACCGACCCGCACCCGGGAATCGGCGCAGACGTAGCGATTGCGGTCGATCGGGTGGCCCGGGTCCACGGACAGGAAGGCCGCGCCGGTCTTGGCGACCGCCCAGACCGCCAGCACCCAGTTCAGGGAGCGGGGCACGCCCACCGCCACCACCGACTCGGGGCCGACGCCGCGGCCGATCAGGAAGCGCGCCAGGCGATTCGTCTGCTCGTCCAGTTGCCGGTAGGTGAGGGTGCGATCGCCGTCCACCAGCGCCGCGCCGTCCGGATTGCTCGCCACGGCCGCCGCCAGCAGGTCCGGCAGCGGAGTGCCCGCCCCGGCGTGGTCGTCCCCGGCGCACGGCGGCAGCCGACGCTCCCGCTCCGGCAGCGGGTCGATGTCGCGCACCGTGGTGGCGGTCTCGGTGCCGATGATGTGCAGCACCCGCCGCAGTTGCCGGGTGAACTCGGCGATGGTGTCGGCGTCGAAAATCGCCGTGTGGTACTGGATTCGCAGGCGCAGGGTGTCCTGGACGGTGGCGGTGCAGGTCAGCGGGTAGTGGGTGGCGTCGTCGGCGACGATGCGCTCGACGGTGAGGCCGCCGTCGCCGATGCTGTGTTCGATGCCGTCGGCGTCCACCGGGTACGACTCCAGCACTATGAGGGTGTCGAACAGACTGTCCTGCCCGGTGAGCGCGTGAATCTCGCGCAGGCCGACATGGTGGTGGTCGAGCAGCGCTGCCTGTTCCTGGTGCATGCGAGCCCAGAGCTGGGTCACGGATTCGTCGGGGCGCAGGCGAACCCGGGTCGGAATCGTATTGATGAACAGGCCGATGGTGCGCTCGGCGGCGGGCAGGTCGCCGGGACGCCCGGAGACCGTGGCCCCGAAGACCACGTCGGTGCGTCCGCTCCACCGTGCGATCATGATCGCCCAGGCCGACTGGAGGACGGTGTTGACGGTCACGCCCGCCGCCGCGGCGGCGGCCAGCAGGTCGCGGGTTTCGCTGTCGTCCAGCGTGATCGCGTGATCGGCCACCGCGAGCGGGCCGGTGCCGAGGGTGGCCCCGGCGGCGAGAAGGGTGGGTTCGGCGCCGTCGAGCGCGGCGGTCCAGGCGGCGCGGGCCGCGTCCCGGTCCCGGGCCGCCAACCAGACGAGGAAGTCCCGGTACGAACCGGACGGCGTTCCCGGCGCGTCGGCGTAGTGGCCGAACAGATCGGTGAGCAGTAGCGGCCAGGACCAGCCGTCGAGGATCACATGGTGGTTGGTCAGCACCAGCGCCCAGCGGTCGGCGGGCAGTGCGGCGACCGTGCACCGCAGCAGCGGTGCGGCGGTGAGGTCGAAGGGGGTCGCCTTCTCCGTCGCGGCCAACCGCGCCAGCGCGGTGTCCGGATCGGGATCGTCGGTGAGATCCACTACCCGCCACGGCAGTTCGACGTCGTCGCGGAGCACCGCTACGGTGCTGCCGCTGTCGGTGGTATGGAACGCGGTGCGCAGGCCGTCGTGGCGGGCCAGCAGCGTGGCCGCCGCGCGGCGCAGCCGGTCGGCGTCCAGGTCACCGGACAGTCGCAGCATCAGCTGTGCGACATAGGCGTCCGCGTCGGCGTCGACCAGGTGGGCATGGAACAGCAGTCCGGCTTGCAACGGAGTCACCGGCCAGATGTCACCCAGGGACGGGTACGCGGCCTCCAACGCGTCGATCTCCGATTGCGTGAGCCGCACCAGCTCGAAGTCGGACGGCGAATGCCCACCCGCACCGGGTATTTCGGCACATTCGGCGATCGCGGTCAACGCCTGCGACCACAGCTGTGCGAACTCCTCGACCTCGGACCGATCGAGCAGCGTACGCGGGAAGCGGAAACTGGCCCGCAGCCGATCGTCGATGGCGATCGCGCTGATGTCCACCGCCACCGTCACCGGCATATCCGGATCCGGTGCGGCATCGAGCTCGCCCAGTCCGCCGTGCACCTCGCTGTCGCCGGTGTCGGCGGCGGAGACTCGGCCCAGATAGTTGAAGCCGATCCGTCCGGGCATGCGATCGGGCAGCCGGGCGGCGGTGTCGGGATTGAGATAGCGCAGCAGGGCGTAGCCGATGCCCTTGTCCGGGAGGGCGCGCAGGGTCTCCTTCACCGACCGCACCACCGTGGCGACGTCCGCGAGGTCGACGCCGGTCAGATCGAAGCGCACCGGGAACATCGAGGTGAACCAGCCCACGGTGCGGGACAGGTCCGCGCCGGGCACCACCTGTTCCTCGCGCCCGTGCCCTTCCAGCCGCACCAGCACCGTCGGTTCGTCGCTGCCGCGGCGCGCCAGCCAGAGTCGCACGGCCACGGCCAGACCGGCGAGCAGCCCGTCGTTGACGCCGCCGTGGAATGCGGTCGGGACCGTGGTCAGCAGGGTGCGCGTGACCGCCTCGGGCAGCTCCACGCGCACCTGGTCGAGCGTCTCGGCGGTATCGACCGCGGGGTCGAGGTCCCGTCCGCCCCACAGCGGGTCGGGTCCGTCGACGATGCCCTGCCAGAACTCCAGTTCCGCCAGCCGAGCCGGTTCCGCGGCCGCCGCGACGAGGCCGTGCGCCCACCGCCGCATCGAGGTGCCCACGGGGGCGAGAACGGGGGCCGCGCCGGTGCGCACCCGGTCGAGCGCCGACAGCAGATCCGGGACCAGCACGCGCCAGGACACGCCGTCGACCACCAGGTGGTGCGCCACCACCAGCAGCCAACCGGGCATATCGCCGAGGTCGAGCCAGACGAACCGCACCATCGCCCCGGCGGCCGGATCGAGCGCTCGCAGAGCCGAATCCAGCTCCGCGGCGGCGATATTCGTGACGGCCTCCAGGCCGTCGGATACCAGCTCCGGGTCGATCGGCCGGTGACGCAGCCGCGACGCCGCGGCGACCGTGCTCGGCGGCGCGACCGAGATCCACCACTGTCCGGGCGCATCGCACCGCAGCTTCGAGCGCAGCATGTCGTGGTGGTCCAGCAGCGCGCCCAGCGCGGTGTGCAGCCCGGTTTCGGTCACGCCGTCGGGCAGCCGCAGCACCACGTGTTGCTCGAAACGCCGGAAACCCTTCCCCCACTGCACCATCCAGTGCGCTACCGGCAGCAGCGGCAGTTCGCCCACACCGCCGCCGGGCAGCTCCGCCAGCGTGGCCCCGGCGGCCGCGGTGGTGTCGGCGACGGCCGCCAGGCGCGCCGCCGTCCGCTGTTCGAAAACGTCGCGCGGGCCGAAGGCCACGCCCCGGGCCCGCGCCTTCGCCACCACCTGGATGGAGACGATGGAGTCGCCGCCCAGGGCGAAGAAGTCGTCCTCCGCGCCGACCCGGTCGATGCCCAGCACCTCGGCGAACACCTCGGCCACCACCTGTTCGGCGGGGGTGGCCGGTGCCCGGAACTGGTGCGGGGTGAGCACCGGTTCCGGCAGTGCGCGGCGGTCGATCTTGCCGCTGCTGGTCAGTGGCAGTTCGTCGAGCACCGTCACCACATCCGGCACCAGATAGCCGGGCAGGCGTCGGCGCACCGACTCCCGCACCGCTGCCGGATCGAGCTCGGTTCCGGGCGCGGCGACCACGTAGGCCACCAATCGCGCTCCGGCGGCGTCCTCGCTGCCGTGCGCGAGCGCGACGGCCTGCGCCACGCCGGTCACCCCGGTCAGCGCGGCCTCGACCTCACCCGGTTCCAGACGCTGACCACGGACCTTCACCTGGAAGTCGGACCGGCCGACATACTCCAGAATGCCGGTGGCGGAGTCGGATTCGCTGCCGTTCACCCACCGCACCAGATCGCCGGTGCGGTACAGCCGCTCGCCGGGTCGCCCGTAGGGGTCGGCGATGAAGCGTCCCGCCGTCAATCCCGCACGACCCCGATACCCGCGTGCCACACCGGGGCCCGACACGTACAGCTCACCCACCACGCCCACCGGAACCGGCCGCAGGGACGAATCCAGCACCCGCATGGACATGCCCGCGATACCCGCGCCGAGGGTGATCGGATCACCCGCGCGGAGTTCGGGGCTGACGGTCACGATGACGGTGGTCTCCGTGGGGCCGTAGACATTGAAGAAGCGCCGCGCACGCGCGGTGTCGGTGCGCGACCACCGTGCCATCAGATCCGGTGGGTAGTGCTCGCCGCCGACCGTGACCACCCGCAGTGCGTCGAGTCCGTCGGGGTCCACCGACCGTGCCACCGCCGGGGTCCAGAAGAGGTGGCTGATGCGTTGTGCGCGCAGGAGTTCGGCCAGCGGTTCGCCGCCGTAGACGTCGGCGGGCGCGAGCACCAGCGTCGCGCCGGCGGGGACGGCGAGCAGGATCTCCAGCACGGCGGCGTCGAAGGTGCGGGCGGCCACGCCCAGTATTCGCGACTCGGTGTCGATCGCGTACCGCTGCGCCTGGGTGGCGGCGACCGCGGACAATCCGGCATGGGTGACCGCGACGCCCTTCGGACGGCCGGTCGACCCCGAGGTGTAGACGATGTAGGCGAGGGCATCGGGATGGAGCGCACCGCGCCGATCCGCGTCGGTCACCGGTGCGGCGGGCTGGTCGCGAACCCGCTGCGCCACTTCCGGAGCGTCCACGACCAGCCATTCGGGCACCGCGTCCGACAGCTCCGCACGGTGGCGCTCCAGTGTGATCCCCACGCGCACCTCGGAATCGGCGCACAGGAACCGATTGCGCTCGCCCGGATGCGCCGGATCGAGGGAGAGGAATCCGGCCCCGGCCTTGGTGACGGCCCAGACCGCCAGCACCCATTCCAGCGACCGCGGCATGCCGATGGCGACCACCGACTCGGGGCCGACCCCGCGCTCGATCAGGCAGCGCGCCAACCGATTCGTGTGTTCGTCCGCGGCCCGGTAGGTCAGGCGGCGTTCGCCCGCGACGACCGCGTACCCATCGGGATTCGCTGCCACGGCCCGCGCCAGCAGTTCGGGCAGCGTGCCGCCGTCGGAGGCCGGGACGGTGTCGGCGCGGCCCCATTCGGAGAGCAGGCTGTGCCGTTCGGAGGCCGAGAGGATGTCGATATCCCGCACGGCGCGGTCGGAGTCGGCGGTGCAGGCGCTCAGTACACGGATCAGCCGCTGCGCGAACGCGGACACCGTGGCCTCGTCGAACAGATCGGTGGCGTAGCCGATCGCGATCGGCATGGCCCCGCGTTCGTCGGGGGTGTCGGCGGCGGTGAGGGTCAGGTCGAACCGTTCCACGCCGGTGTCGGCACCCGATGCGACGACATCGACTCCGGGCAGGGCGATGTCGGCGTCGGCGAGATTGTGGAAGGCCAGCATCACCTGGAACAGCGGGTGCCGGGACTCGCTGCGCGGCGGATCCACCGCCTCCACCACCTGTTCGAACGGAATCTCGGCGTGCGCGAACGCTTCCAGGTCGACGTCGCGCACCGCGGCCAGCAGGTCGGCGATCGTTGCCGACTCGTCGATCCGGGTACGCAGCACCACCGTGTTCACGAACATGCCGACGAGACCGTCGAGTTCGGCCGCGCCGCGCCCCGCGACCGGCGACCCGACGGCGATATCGGCGCTGCCCGACAGCCGCGACAACACGACCGCCAGGGCGGCGTGGACGATCATGAACACCGTGACGCCGCGAGCGCGGGCGGTGTCGTGCAGCCCGGCGACCACGCTCGGTGCGACCGTGACGTGGAGGGTGGCTCCCCGATGCGACGCCACGGCCGGTCGGGGCCGGTCGGTCGGCAGGTCCAGGGTGTCCGGCAATCCGTCCAACTGCTCGGACCAGTACCGGAGCTGTCGCGTCAGCAGCGAGGTCGGGTCGTCCGCCGAGCCGAGGAGTTCTCGCTGCCACAGGGTGTAGTCGGCGTACTGCACCGGCAGCGGCGCCCACGCCGGGTGCCGTCCGGCGCGCCTGGCCCGATATGCCTCGGCCAGATCGCGGGCCAGCGGACCCATCGAGAAGCCGTCCGCGCCGATGTGGTGCACCACCCACACCAGCACGAACTCCTCGGGCCCCACCGACAGCAGCCGCACCCGCAGCGGAATCCGCTGCGCGACATCGAATCCCACCGCCACCTCGGCGGCGACGGTCGCCGCGACAGCGGCGGCTGCCACGGGGCGCGGTGTGGTGTCCACCTCCGCCGCGGCGGCCAGCTCCGCGACCGGCACCACCGACTGATAGGGAACGCCGTCCGCGTCGGGATAGCGCGTGCGCAGCACCTCGTGGCGGCCGAGCACATCCCATACCGCCGCCGACAGCGCGGCCACGTCCACACGACCGGTCAGCCGCAACACCATGGGAATGCTGTAGGCGACGGAGTCCGGTGCGAAGCGGTTCACGAACCACATGCGCTGCTGCGCGAAGGACAGCGGCACCCGCTCCGGGCGCGTCCGCGGCCGCAGTGGCGGAACCGCTGCGGCGGTGGCCGATTCCGCCACCCGGGCGGTGAGTGTCGCCGCCAACTCGCCCACCACCGGCCGCGCGAAGATATCGCGCAGGCCCACCGTGACTCCGATCCCGTCGGCCAGCCGCGCCGACAGCCGGGTGGCGGACAGGGAATTGCCGCCCAGCGCGAAGAAGTCGTCATCTCCTCCGACGCGGCCGGTACCGAGCACCTCGGCGACGATGGCCGCCACCCGCGCTTCGATCGGCGTGGCGGGCGCGCGATAGGCGGCCCGCGCCGACACGGGTTCGGGCAGCGCCGCCCTGTCCAGCTTGCCGTTCACCGTCAGCGGCAGCTCGTCGAGCACCAGCACCGCATCCGGCACCATGAAGCCGGGCAGGCGTCGGCCCACGGCTTCCCGGATCCGGGCCGGATCCGGACGGTGGCCCGGATCGGCCACCACATAGGCCACCAGGCGCGCGCCGTCGCCGTCCGCCGGGGTGTGCACCAGCACGACGGCCCGGTCGATACCGGCGAGGTCGGTCAGGGCGGCTTCGACCTCCCCCGGCTCCAGACGCTGTCCCCGCACCTTGACCTGGCCGTCACCGCGTCCGACGAACTCCAGTTCCGCGGCGCCCGAGCCGTTGTCGTCTGTCGTCCAGCGCACGAGATCGCCGGTGCGGTACATGCGGCGTCCGGTCTCACCGCAGGGGTCGGCGATGAAACGGGCGGCGGTCTGTCCCGGGCGGCCCGCATAGCCCCGGGCCAGTCCCGCGCCGCAGACATACAGCTCGCCCACCACGCCGGTGGGAACCGGCCGCAGCCACGAATCCAGCACGCGCACCGTCATTCCGGCGACGACCGTACCCATGGGTACCGGTGCACCGGCCCGCAGGTCCGCGCTGCCGGTCACCCAGATCGTGGCCTCGGCGGGGCCGTACAGGTTGTGCACCCGGCGCCGACTCGCGCGGTCGGTATGCGACCACCGGGCGACCAGGGCGGGCGGGCAGGCCTCACCGGCGAGGGTGAGCACCTCCAGGTCGTCGAGCCCGGCGGGGTCGACGGTGGCGGCCACGGACGGGGTGAGCACGGCGTGGCTGACCCGTTCGGCGCGCAGCAGGTCGGCCAGGGCTCGGCCGCCGTAGACGTCGGGCGGGCTGACCACCAGCGTCGCGGAACCCGACAGCGCCAGCAGCAGTTCGAAGACGGCGGCGTCGAAGGTGCGGGCGGCCACGCTCAGCACCCGTGCGTCCGGGGTCACTCCGAATCGCTGGCGCTGTTCGGCGCACAGGGCCGCGAGTCCGGTGTGGGTGATGGCGACGCCCTTGGGGCGGCCGGTCGAGCCCGAGGTGTAGACGATGTAGGCGGTGCCGTCCGGGTGCGGCCGAACCGTGACCGGTGTCGGCGGGTACTGCCGGATGTCGGCCGCCACGGCCGGATCGTCGACCACCAGCCAGCCGATGGTCTCACTCGGCAGTGTCGCCGCCTGCCGTGTGACGGTAATGCCCACCGGCACGGCGGAATCGGCGCACATGAAGGAATTGCGTTCCTGTGGATGCCCGGGATCGAGCGAGAGGAAGGCCGCACCGGTCTTGGCGACGGCCCAGACCGCCGTCACCCAGTCCAGCGACCTCGGCAGCCCGATCGCCACCACCGTCTCCGGACCGATGCCCCGGTCGATCAGGAAGTGCGCCAACCGATTCGACCGCTCGTCCAGCTCCCGGTAGGTGATCCGCCGGTCCCCGTCCACGACCGCGTCGCCCTCGGGATCGCCCGCCACGGCGGCGGCCAGCAGGAGCGGCAGCGTCACCTCGGACGAGCCGGGGTCGACGGCGACCCCGCGCCCACGGTGCGACAGCAGTCGCCGTTGCGCGGGCGGCAGCGGGTCCACGGCCCGCAGCGGCAGGGCCGCGTCGGCGGCGATCGCACCCAGCACCTGTCGTAGGCGCTGAGCGAAGGCGGCGATGGCGACTTCGGTGAACAGTTCTGGCCGGTACTGCAACCGCAGCCGCAGCGTCTCCTGCAACGTGACGCTGCACGTCAGCGGGTAGTGCGTGGCATCGGTCGCGTCCACGCCGTCGATGCCGATACCGGCGCGACCGGTGAGCGCCCGGATCCGCTCGGCGTCGAGGGGATAGGACTCGAACACCATGACCGTGTCGAACAGGCGATCGCAGCCGGTGAGTTCATGGATGTCGGTGAGTCCGAGATGCTGATGGTCGAGCAGCGTCGCCTGCTCGTCGTGCATACGCTGCCACAACCGGGTGAGGGTCTCGGCCGGGCGCAGCCGCACCCGGGTCGGCACCGTATTGATGAACAGGCCGATGGCGCGCTCGGCACCGGGCAGCTCAGCCGGACGACCCGACACCGTCGAACCGAACACCACATCGTCGCGACCGGTCAGCTGCCCGACCAGTAGCGCCCAGACCGATTGCAGCACCGTATTGACCGTCACACCGGCGGCCGCGGCGGTCGCCAGCAGCGCCCGGGTGTCGGCGTCGTCGAGGGCGACGGCGTAGTCGGCCACCGCGCCGGACCCGGTGTCGGTGCTCGCCGCGACCAGGGTCGGTTCGGCACCGTGCAGGGTTTCGCGCCACGCCGCACGCGCCGCGTCCACGTCCCGGGCGGCCAGCCAGGCCAGGAAGTCCCGATACGATCCGGCCGCGCCGAGGGAGCGGGTGTCCGGCTCGGCGTAGCGGGTGAACAGTTCGGTGATGAGCAGCGGCCACGACCAGCCGTCGAGAATGACGTGGTGGTTGGTCAGCACCAGCGCCCAGCGGTCGGCGGCCAGCCGCGCGAGGACGAAGCGCAGCAGCGGCGCGGACGCCGGGGCGAAGCGCCGGTCCCGCTCCGCGGCGGCCAGCTCCGCGAGAACGACGGTGGCGTCCGCCGCGGCGGCCGACCCGTCACCGCCCTGCCGATCGGTGAGATCCACTACCTGCCAGGGCGGTTCGACATCGTCGAGCACGACGGCGACGCTGACGCCGCTGCCGGTGGTGGTGTACGCGGTGCGCAGGCTCGGATGGGCGTCCAGGACCGCGTGCGCGACGTCGTGCAGGCGATCCGCGTCCAGGGCACCGGTCAGCCGCAGCACCAGCTGGGCGGTGTACAGGTCGACGTCGGCGTCGAGTTCGGCGTGGAACAGCAGTCCGGCTTGCAGCGGCGTCACCGGCCACACGTCGCGCAGTGTCGGGTAGGCGGATTCCAGTGCGGTGACGTCGGATCGGGTCAGCGACACCAGCGCGAAGTCGGAGGGGCTGTGCCCGCCCGCGCCGGGCAGTTCGGCGTGCTCGGCCAGGTCGGTCAGCGCCTGCGACCAGGCCGACGCCAGCTCGTGCACCTCCGCGCGGTGCAGCAGCGTACGCGGGTAGCGGAAACTGGCGCGCAGGCGGTCGCCGCTGACGATCGCACTGATATCCACGGCCAGGGTCACCGGCATCTCCGGATCCGGGGTGCCGGGCAGTTCGCCCAGCCCGCCGTCGATGCCGTCGTCGCCGAGTCCCGCCAGGCGGCCGAGGTAGTTGAAGCCGATGCGGCCGGGCATGCGGTGCGGCAGATGGTTCGCGCTCTCCGCGTCGAGATAGCGCAGCAGGCCGTAGCCGATGCCCCGGTCCGGGATCGAGCGCAGTGTCTCCTTGACCGTCCGCACCACGGCGTCGAGTTCGGCCCCGCCCGCCGCCACCGTGTCGGGGTCGATGCCGGACAGGTCGAAGCGCACCGGGTACATGGAGGTGAACCAGCCCACGGTCCGCGACAGATCCGCTCCCGGCACGACCTGTTCCTCACGCCCGTGGCCCTCCAACCGGATCAGCACCGACGGGTCGTCCACACCGCGGTGGGACCGCCAGCGGCGCACCGCCACCACCAGCCCCGCGAGCAGTCCGTCGTCGACGCCGCCGTGGAATACCGCGGGCACCCGCGACAGCAGCGCACGGGTCACCGCGGGCGGCAACTCGACGCGCACCTCGTCGAGCGTGGCGGCGGTGTCGATGGCCGGGTCGAGATCGCGTCCGCCCCAGAGCGGATCGGGGCCGGACGTCATGTGCTGCCAGAGCGCCAGCTCACCGCGCCGACGCGGGGCGGTCGCCGCCGCGTGCAGGCCGTGCGTCCAGCGGCGCAGGGACGTGCCGACCGGCGGCAGCACCGGCGGCGTCCCCGATCCCGCCTGCGCGAGCGCGGACAGCAGATCGGGGATGACGATCCGCCAGGACACGCCGTCTACCACCAGGTGGTGCGCCACCATCAGCAGCCAACCGGGCGTGTGATCGCCGGGGTCGAGCCACACGCACCGCATCATCGCCCCGGCGGCCGGATCGAGCCCGGCCTGGGCCGAATCCAGTGCCGCGGCGGCGATATCCGCGATGGCCGCCCGCCCCGCCTCGGTATCCGGGTCGGTTGCGGGATCGATCGCCCGCCGGGACAGCACGTCGGCGGCGAGCACGCTGCCGGGTGCGGGCACGACCAGCGTCCAGTCGCCGAACCCGTTGCGCCGCAGGGTGGACCGCAGGGCGTCGTGACGATCGAGCAGTGCGCCGACCGCCAGGGCGAGAGCCGCCGCGTCGACATCGGCCGGGAGTCGCAGCAGCACATGCTGTTCGAAGCGCCGGAATCCGCCGCCCCACTCCACCATCCACCGAGCCACCGGCAGCAGCGGGAACTCGCCCGCACCATCGTCCGCGGTGACGCGGACGGCCTCCGGCTCGGCGGTGCGCGCGATCACCGCCAGTCGGGCGGGCGTGCGCTGTTCGAACACGTCCTTCGGGCCGAACACCACCCCGCGTTCGCGGGCCTTGGCCACCACCTGGATGGAGATGATCGAATCGCCGCCCAGGACGAAGAAGTCGTCGTCGGCTCCCACCCGCTCGATGCCCAGCACCTCGGCGACAACCCGGGCGATGGTCTCCTCGACCGGTGTGGCGGGCGCCCGGAAGGTGGGCGCGTCGAACACCGGCTCGGGTAGGGCACGCCGGTCCACCTTGCCGCTGCTGCTCAGGGGCAGCGCGTCGAGAACGGTCACCGCATCGGGCACCATGTAGCCCGGCAGGCGGCGACTCACCGCCTCCCGCACCGCCACCGCGTCCAGTTCGGACCCGGACGCCGTCACATAGGCGATCAATCGCGTCCCGGCGGCGGTGGTCCGGGCGGCGGCGACCGCCTGTTCGACCCCGCCGACCTCGCTCAGCGCGGCCTCCACCTCACCGAGCTCCAACCGCTGACCGCGTACCTTCACCTGCGAGTCGGCGCGGCCGACATAGGCCAGTTCGGCGGTGCCGGACGCCGCGTCGTCGATCCAGCGCACCAGATCACCTGTGCGGTACCGCCGTTCGCCGGGCCGCCCGTGCGGATCGGCCACGAACCGCGTCGCCGTCAGGCCCGGCCGCCCCCGATACCCGCGGGCCACGCCGGGACCGGAGACGTACAGTTCGCCGACCACCCCGGCCGGGACCGGGCGCAGCCACTCGTCCAGGACGGCGACCGACATCCCGGCGATCGGGCCGCCGATACCCACCGATCGACCCACGGCCGGTTCCGCCGCCGTGACCCAGATGCTCGCCTCGGCCGGACCGTAGAGGTTGTGCACCGTGCGCCGCCGCCCCGGATCGGTACCCGACCAGCGCGAAACCAGCTGCGGTCCACACTGGTCGCCGCCGGTCATGACGACCCGTAGGGCGTCGAGCCCGTCGGGGTCCACCGACATCGCCACCGACGGGGTGAGGAAGGCGTGCGTAATGCGCTGTGCCCGCAGCAGATCCGCCAGCGGCGGCCCGCCGTACACGTCCTCGGGCGCGAGCACCAGTGCCGCACCGCCGGACAGTGACAGCAGCAGTTCCAGGATCGCCGCGTCGAAGGTACGGGCGGCGACCGCGAGCACGCGCGAATCGGCGGCCACCCCGGCGCGCCGCCGCTGGTCGGCCACCAGCGCGGCCAGGCCGGTGTGCGTGACCGCCACGCCCTTCGGACGGCCCGTGGAACCCGAGGTGTAGACGACATAGGCCGTGGTCGCCGGGTGCGGCGACGCGATGCGCTCGGCATCGGTCACGACGGTGCCCGCGCACGCCTCGATATCGGCGCTGGCGGCCGGATCATCGGCCACCAGCCAGGACATGCCGTCGGCGGGCAGTGCCGCCGCATACCGTTGGGCCGTGATGCCCACCCGCACAGCGGAATCCGCACAGACGAAGTGATTGCGCTCCATTGGATGCGCCGGATCCACGGATAAGAAGGCGGCCCCCGTCTTGGCGACCGCGCATACCGCGAGCACCCATTCCAGCGACCGGGGCAGCCCGACGGCCACCACGGCCTCGGGACCGATCGTGCGGTCGATCAGCCAGCGCGCCAGTCGATTCGAGCGTTCATCCAGATCCCGGTAGCTGAGCCGCCGGTCCCCGTCCACCACCGCGTCGCCATCCGGATTGCTCGCCACCGCCGCCGCCAGCAGGTCGGGCAGCAGTACGCCGTCCACGACGTGGTCGTTGCGGCCCCAGACGTCGAGCAGCCGGTGTCGCTCCGACGGCGACAGCACATCGATATCGCGCACCACGACGGCGGGATCGTGCGCCACCGTGCGCAGCACCGAGCACAGCCGCCGGGCCAGCGCCTCGATCGTGGCCGGGTCGAAAAGATCGGTGGCATAGCCGAGTTCGACCGGTATCGCCCCGGTGGCGTCCGGTGTGTCGCTCAGTGTGAAGGTCAGGTCGAAGCGCTCGATCCCGGTGTCGGCTCCCGAGCCGGTCACCACCAGGCCGGGGAAGTCGAACCGGACCTCGTCGAGATTGTGGAAGGCCAGCATGACCTGGAACAGCGGATGATGCGCCCGGCTGCGCGGCGGATCCACCGCCTCCACCACCTGCTCGAAGGGAATTTCCGCGTGCGCGAACGCGTCCAGGTCCACCCCGCGCACCCGCGCCAGCAGATCGGCGAAGGGTTCCGCCTCGTCCACCCGGGTGCGCAGCACGATCGTATTCACGAACATGCCCACGAGATCGTCCAACTCGGCGACGCCGCGGCCGGACACCGGTGAGCCGATGGCGATGTCCCGGCTGCCCGACAGCCGGGACAGCACGACCGCCAGGGCGGCGTGGAAGATCATGAATACCGTGACGCCACCGGTATGCGCCAGTTCCCGCAGCTGCGCGACCACCTCGGGTTCCACCGCGAAGGCGTGCTTCGCGCCGCGATGCGATGCCACCGCCGCGCGCGGGCGATCGGTGGGCAGCGCCATTACCTCGGGTAACCCGTCCAGCTGCGCTACCCAGTACCGACGCTGCCGCGCCAGCACGGATTCCGGATCGGTGACCGATCCGAGCAGCTCACGTTGCCACAGCGTGTAGTCGGCGTACTGCACCGGCAGCGGTGCCCACTCCGGCTGCCGCCCCCGGCACCTCGCCGCATACGCCGCGGCCAGATCCCGGGCCAGCACCGCGATGGAGAAACCGTCGGCATTGATGTGGTGCACCACCAGCACCAGCACGAACTCGTCGGGACGCACCGACAGCAACCGTGCCCGCAGCGGAATGTGCTGCGCCACATCGAAACCCGTTGCCACCACACCGGCGATCACCGCGCGGGCACCGGCCTCGTCCACCGCCTGGGGCGTGAGGTCGAAGTCCACGGCCTCGGCCAGTTCCTCGACCGGCACCACCACCTGGTGCGGAATGCCGGCCACCTCGGGATACCGGGTCCGCAGCACCTCGTGCCGAACGAGCACATCCCGCACCGCCGTGGTCAGCGCCGCCACCTCCACCCGGCCCGCGATCCGCAGCAGCATGGGAATGCTGTACGCCGCCGAGTCGGGGTCGAACCGGTTCACGAACCACATCCGCTGCTGCGCGTACGACAG
>NZ_JASCXP010000155.1:0-15126 GCF_030010695.1 Nocardia sp. CC201C | reverse complement strand
GAGCCCCGGAGTGTGGTTGTTCGGGATGTGGTGAGTCGGGGCGCTGCTCCAGAAGTTGTCGTGTCAGCGGAGTCCGCGCACACGAGACCGGCCGCGAGGGCCCCACACGCTGGACCGGCCGCCGGAGCACCTCTGTGCGCGGCGTTCTATCGCTGCGGCGGCCTCGGAGGTGGGGCTTCGCTGGCAGCGGCTCAGTCGCGGCGGCCGTCGAGGTTACGCCTTGTCGCCGGTGAGGTAGCTGCGGAGCATGGCGGTTACCTGGGTGATCTGGGTGACGGGGAGGTGTTCGTCGCGTTTGTGGGCGAGGTTGGGGTCGCCGGGGCCGAAGTTGACGGCGGGGATGCCGCGGGCGGCGAAGCGGGAGACGTCGGTCCAGCCATACTTGGCGCGGACGCCGCCGCTGCCGTGGGCGTGCACGATCCCGATGAGGTCCTTGGCCGCGGGGGCGGACAGGCCGGGCAGGGCTCCGGGGGCGCCGTCGGTGCGCTCGAAAGCGATATCCAGTCCGTCGAAGACCGCGCGCACGTGCTCGGTGGCCTCGTCCAGGGTGCGGTCGGGGGCGAAGCGGAAGTTCACGTCCACCTCGGCGGCGTCGGGCACCACATTGCCCGCCACCCCGCCGGAGATCCGCACCGCCGACAGACCCTCGCGGTACAGGCAGCCGTCGATGTCGACCTCCCGCGCCCGATAGGCCGCCATCCGCTCCAGCACCGGGGCCAGCCGGTGAATGGCATTGTCGCCCAGCCACGCCCGCGCCGAATGCGCCCGCACCCCGGCGGTGGTGATGCGTGCCCGCAGCGTGCCCTGACAGCCCGCCTCCACCCAGCCGCCGGACGGCTCGCCGAGGATCGCGAGGTCACCGTCCAGCCATTCCGGCAGTTCCCGCTCGATCCGCCCGAGCCCGTTGAACTCGGCGGCGATCTCCTCGCAGTCGTAGAAGATGAGGGTCAGATCGTGCACCGGTTCGGCGACGGTGGCGGCCAGGTGCAGGAACACCGCGTCGCCGGATTTCATGTCCACGCTGCCGCAGCCGTACAGCAGCCGCTCCCCGTTCTCGCCCTCCACGAAATGGCCGGGCACATTGTCGGCGATCGGCACGGTGTCCAGATGTCCGGCGAGGATCACCCGGGTCGGCAGTCCGCGATTGGTGCGCGCCAGCACGGTGTTCCCGTGCCGCAGGATCTCGAACCCTTCGGTCTGCTCCCGCAGTGCCCAGGCGACGGTGTCCGCGATGACCGCCTCGTCCTTGGACACGCTGGGGATATCCACGAGAGCGGCGGTGAGGGCGATGGGGTCGGCGCGCAGATCGATGGTCACGCCCCCACTGTATTGATTCGCCGCCTGACATCGACTCAGGGCCCGACACCGACTCACCACCGCCCGGCACCGACTCACCGCCCGGCACCGACCAACGGCCTCACCGCCCGGCTTGTTCACCGAGCCGGGCGGCGGCTGGGCGGAGGCGGGCTGCCAGGGCACCATGCGGGCGCGCATCACCGCGGCCGGAGCTATTCATCGCTCGATTCACCCGCCGCGGGCGGGGTAACTCGCCCGCCCGACGCACCCACCGCGGGCACCGCTCCGGGAGCGGGTCGGCGGTTGTCGCGAGCGCGCGGGATACCGGGGCGCGGGGTGTGGGCCACCACCCGGCGGCTGCCGCCGGGTAACCTCTGGGGACGTGAGCACTCAGGGAGCATCAGCAGTCGGCCTCGCCACCATCACCGCCAACGGGACGGTTCTGGATACCTGGTTTCCGTACCCGGAGCTGGGTGAGGTCGCCGAGACCGGCACCGCGCGCCTGGACGCCTCCGATGTCGAGTACGCCAAGTTCGCCCAGATCGCGGGTCCGGATGAGGCCCGCCGGGTGGAGGTGGTCGTGGTGCGCACCAGCATTGCCGACCTGGCCGCCGCGCCGGTCGACACCCACGACGTCTACCTGCGCCTGCACCTGCTCTCGCATCGCCTGGTCAGGCCGCACGGCCTGAATCTGGACGGCATCTTCGGCCACCTGGCCAATGTGGCGTGGACCAACCACGGCCCCTGCTCGCTGGAGGAGCTGGAGCTGGTGCGCCTGAACCTGCGCGCCCGCGGCCCGGTCACCGTGTACGGCGTGGACAAGTTCCCGCGCATGGTCGACTACGTGGTCCCCTCCGGGGTGCGCATCGCCGACGCCGACCGCGTCCGCTTGGGCGCGCACCTGGCCTCCGGCACCACGGTCATGCACGAGGGCTTCGTGAACTTCAATGCTGGCACCCTCGGCAATTCCATGGTCGAGGGCCGCATCTCCGCCGGTGTGGTGGTGGGCGACGGCTCCGACATCGGCGGCGGCGCGTCCATCATGGGCACCCTGTCCGGCGGCGGCAAGCAGGTCATCTCGCTGGGCGAGCGCTGCCTGCTCGGCGCGAACGCCGGTATCGGCATCTCCCTCGGCGACGACTGCGTGGTGGAGGCGGGCCTCTACGTCACCGCGGGCACCAAGGTCACCCTCCCGGACGGCGGCACCATCAAGGCCGCCGATCTGAGCGGCAAGTCCAACCTGCTGTTCCGCCGCAACTCCGTCTCCGGCGCGGTCGAGGTGGTGCCCCGCAAGGGCACCGGCATCGAACTCAACGCCGCCCTGCACGCCAACGACTGATCCACGATCGATCGGTGCCCCCGCGGTGAGAACCGTGGGGGCACTGTCGTATTCAAGACAGCGCGACCGCTCGGAACCCGCTCAGTCGATGCCGAAGGCCAGAACTCGCTCGGGGGTGATGCGGATGAGTTCGCGCGCCATTCCCTCGGCATAGGGGTCCACATCGCGCAATGGGACTGCGGTGCCGCGGATTTCGAGGCAGCGGACCTCCCAGGGGTCGAGCGACTTGATGTCGTCGACCACGAGGGACACCCGCTGCTCCTTGTCGAGGTTGCGGAACTTCTGGGTGGCGCCCATGCGGTAGCCGCCGATGTCGATCACGCCGAGGATCTCGTCGTAGCGGTAGCCCACCGGATTGTTCTGCGGGGAGCCGTCGGGACGGATGGTGGCCAGGCGGCCGAGCCGCTGGCTGCGGAGATAGTCGATCTGGGCGGGGGTGAGCGTTGCGACCATAGGTGTGACGGTAGAACCTCGAGCATGCTCGAGGTCAACCCACCGCCTCATCTCACAGCAGCAGCTTCTTCTGCACCTTGCCCATGGCATTGCGCGGCAGCGACGTGACCACCCGGATCTCACGCGGACGCTTGTGCACCGAGAGCTCTTCCGCCACATGGTCGATGAGCCGCTGCTCAATGGCCTCGGCATGCCCGTCGCGCAGCACCACGAAGGCGACGATGCGCTGTCCGAGATCGTCGTCCGGCACGCCGACCACAGCGGTTTCCGTGACGGCGGGATGCCCCAGCAGCGCGGTCTCGATCTCCCCGGCGCCGATCCGATAGCCGCCGGATTTGATGAGGTCCACCGATTCCCGGCCCACGATCCGGTGGAAGCCGTCGGGGTCGATGACCGCCACGTCCCCGGTGGTGAACCAGCCGTCCGCGGTGAAGTTCTCGGCGGTCACCTCGGGCCGGTTCAGATAGCCGTCGAACAGCATGGGTCCACGCACCTGTAGTCCGCCGACGCTTTCTCCGTCGTGCGGCACCGGATTTCCGGCTTCGTCGCGCAGCCGGGTCTCGACTCCGGCGACCGGGGTGCCGACCCATCCGGGCCGCCGCTCCCCGTCCGGCCGGGTGGACAGGGTGATCATGGTTTCGCTCATGCCGTAGCGCTCGATCGGCGCGTGCCCGGTGAGTTCCCGCAGCCGCTCGAACACCGGCACCGGCAGCGGCGCGCTCCCGGAGATCAGCACGCGGGCGGACGCCAGTTCCCGTGCCGCCTCGGGCGCTTCGACCACCCGCGACCACACGGTGGGAACGCCGAAGTACATGGTCCCCCGCGCTCGCGCGTACGCCTCGGGCGTCGGCTTGCCGGTGTGGATCAGCGGGCTGCCCACCCGCAGCGGCCCCAGCACGCCGAGGATCAGCCCGTGCACGTGGAACAGCGGAAGCCCGTGCACCAGCACGTCGTTCGCGGTCCACCCCCACGCCTCGGCGAGCGCGTCCAGCCCGGCGGCGACGGCCCGGCGGCTCAGCATCACGCCTTTGGGCGCGCCGGTGGTGCCGGAGGTGTACAGGATGAAAGCCGTTGCACCGGGGTCGGGTTCGGCATATGTATGCCAGGAGCGGGCGTGTTTGCGCACCGGCACCACCGGCAGCGCGCTGCCTTCGGGAGCCTTCCCCAGCCACGCCTGCGCCCCCGAGTCGGCCAGGATGTGCGCCAGTTCGGCGTTGCCCGCGTCGGGCGGCACCGGCACCACGGTGACCCCGGCGATGAGGCAGCCGACCACGGCCAGCACGGTGGTGACGGTCGGCTCGGCCAGCACGGCCACCCGTTGCGCCCGTGCCACCCGTTCGGCGACGGAGGTGGCCGCGCCCACCAGATCGCCGCGCGACAGCGTCACGCCGTCGATGGTGACGGCATCGGGAATATCGTCCCCGGCGGCGACGGCGGCGGGATTCAACGAGCTCAACAGCAGCGGCGACCCATACGACACGACGCCAACGGTACTGCCCGGATCGAGGTCATCACGATTCGGCCGGAACGGTTGACACGCTCCTGAGCGGGTAAGAAAGTATGTGCATAACCTTCTCATCGAGAATGGGGTCAACGATGACCAGTCCCCTGCGCCTGCCCGCGCACGAACCGGACCTGCCGCCGATCGATATCCGGCAGTTCATCGACGGGGCCGCGGGCCTGCTCGGCGGGGCGGCCAATGTGATCATGCAGCTGTCCCAACCACCGGTCGGCTACGGCGTGGTGGAGAGTCCGGTCGACAGCGGCAATGTCTTCAAGCATCCGGTGAAGCGACTGCGCACCACCGTCACCTACCTCGCCGTGGCCATGCTGGGCAGCGAGGACGAGCGGGCCGCGTACCGCGCCGCCGTGGACACCTCGCACCGCCACGTCCGCTCCCGCCCGGGCAGCCCCGTGAAGTACAACGCCTTCGATCCGAAGCTCCAGCTCTGGGTGGCGGCCTGCCTCTACTGGGGCGCACGGGATCTCTACCAGCGCATGCACGGCCCCATGGACGATGCCACCGCCGACGCCTTCTACCACTACTCCGCCCGGCTGGGCACCACGCTCCAGATGCGTCCGGAGATGTGGCCGCCCACGCGCGCGGACTTCGACCGCTACTGGGACGAGCAACTGGCCCGCGCCACCATCGATCCGACGGTGCACGCCTACTTCGACGATCTGATCGACCTGAAGATGCTGCCGCGCCCGTTCCAGCTGGCCTTCGGGCCGACCCACCGCTTCTTCGTCACCGGCCTGCTGCCCCAGCATCTGCGGGACGAGATGGGGATGACCTGGTCGCCGCGCCAGGACCGCGCGCTGGCCCGCATGCTGCGCACGCTGGGCCGCGTCGAGGACCACCTGCCCACGGCGGTGCGCACTTTCCCGCTCAACTTCTATCTGACGGATATGCGGGTGCGCCGCCGCCTGGGTTTGCGTCTCGTCTGAGCGGGCCGCACATCGGCCGGTCCGATGCCTCCGGGCGGGCTCGGCCCACCGACCCGGATCAGACCAGCCGGAACCCGGGAACCACGTGCTCGACGGCGAATTCGCGTAGCTTCTCCGGCTCGTCGAGCGGGATGACCGTTTGCGGGGTCAGCGCCATGGACAGTGCGGTGCGCGCGATCATCTCGGCCAGCGGCATCGGATCGTAGTGCGGCAGTTTGCCTTCCGACTGCAAGCGGGTGATGAACTCGGCCAGGTAGTCGCGGCCGAGTTCGATCACCGGCGCACCCTGCACGGTGAGATACGGCAGCACCATCTCCGGCTCGGTACTGAGCAGCCGCACCAGCAGCTTGTTGCCGCGCAGACCTTCGATGAAGGCGGTGAACAGCGCGACGATCTGATCCTCGGCGCTGGCGTCGCGCTCGATCTCGCTGGCGATGGCGGCGTCCACGGAGTCGATGAACTGCCGGGTCTGCCGCAACCCGACGGCTTGGATGAGGTCGTTCTTGCCCGCGAAGCGCCGGTACAGGGTGGCCAGCGACAGTCCGCCGCGCCGCGCCACCTCGACCATGCTGGTGCGCTTGATGCCGAAGTCCAGGAAGGCCAGCAGGGCGGCATCGAGCACGGTGGCCTGATTGCGGTCCTCGGGCCCCGATCCGCGCACCAACGGCAGCAGTTTGGCCAGTTTGGCCATGTACCCGATCCCCTCTCGGTGCGGCGAAACGATGACACACAAATCATCGCACATTGACACCGCCCGCCCGGAGTGAGAAGGTGCGAGGAGATAATTCTCATACTCTCTCCGCGGCGCGACTGCGAGGCGGAGAGCGAGACAAGGAGACGAGTCAACGATGACCGCCCCTCTGCGCAACTCGGAGTACCAACCGGTTGATATACCCGAACCGTTCACCCCGGAAACAGTGCGCGAGCACATCGACGGCGTGGCAGCCTTCCTCGGCGGCGCGGCCAACGTGATCATGCAGCTGTCGCTGAAGCCGGTCGCCTACGGCGTCATGGAGAGCGATGTGCGCAGCGGCGCGATCACCGTGCACCCGATCAAGCGACTGCGCACCACGCTCACCTACCTCGCCGTCGCCTGGCTCGGCGACGACCGCGACCGCGCGGACTACCGCGAGGCCGTCAACCGCTCGCATCGCACCATCCGCACCAGACCGACCAGCCCGGTGAAGTACAACGCCTTCGATCCGAAACTCCAACTGTGGGTCGCGGCCTGCCTCTACTGGGGTGTGGACGACCTCTACCACCGCATGCGCGGCCCCATGAAACCCGATGTGGCGGAGTCGTTCTACCGGTACTGCGCCCGCCTGGGCACCACCTTGCAGATGCGCCCGGAGATGTGGCCCGCCACCCGCGAGCAGTTCTACGCCTACTGGGACGCGACCCTGCCCACGCACACCATCGACGAGCCCACCCGGCGCTACTTCAACGACCTCACCGACCTGAAGATGCTGCCGCGCCCGCTCCAGCTGGTCTTCGGCCGCCCGCACCGCTTCATCGTGACGGCCCTGCTGCCCCAGCACCTGCGCGATCAGATGCACATGACCTGGACCGCCCGCGACGAGCGCGTCTTCGGCGCCATGCTGCGCGCCATCGCCACGGTGTGGACCCGCCTGCCGGTCCCGCTGCGCCTGTTCCCGTTCAACTTCTACCTCGCCGATATGCGGCTGCGTCGACGACTGGGCCTGCCGCTGGTCTAGAGGCCAGGTCCGAAGCTCTGGCCCGACCTGGGCATCGGCGGGGCCACGACTTGGTCACCGTGGCATCACACGAAGGCGATCCGGCCCCGGCCGGGCGACGGTTCGGCCTCGAATCGCCCCCGACCGGTGCGTGGCGTACCGCGTGCTCATGTTCGTCCGATGAACGGAGGGAAGTCTCCACCGTGTCGAAGGATTCGCCATGAGCCGCCCGGCCGTCCTGTTCGCCATATTCGCCCTGCTGAGCGGATTGCTCCTGCTCGCGCCCCGGGCGGCCGCCGAACCCTACTGCGGGATCTACTGGGGGTCGATGGACAAGAGCGATTCGGGGTGGGGATACGCGGAGCTCACCGATATCCGGTCGGGACGCCATGAGTGCTTCGACCGCCTCGTTCTCGACCTGAACCATTCGCCCGCCGGCTACACGGTGCGCTACGTGGATCAGGTGACAGCGGACGGTTCCGGCCAGCCGGTACCGCTGCGTGGAGGCGCATTCCTGAGCATCCTCGTGCATGCCCCCGCCTATGACAGCGAGTTCCGCCCCACGTACTCGCTGCCCGCCGACCGCACCTGTCTGGTGGACGTGCGGGGCTACCGGACCTTCCGGCAGGTCGCCTGGGCGGGCAGTTTCGAGGGGCAGACCACGATCGGGCTCGGCGTGCGGGCCCGGCTGCCATTCCGCGTATTCACCCTGGAATCCCCCGGGCGCGTGGTGATCGACGTGGCGCACCGGTGGTGACACGAGTCGATCCTGTGATCCGCCCGTCAGCTCCGCTCGGCGAGCGCCCGCAGGAAGAAACCCAGGTTGGCGGGTCGCTCGGCGAGCCGCCGCATCAGGTACCCGTACCACTGGCCACCGTAGGGCACGTACACGCGCACGGTGTGCCCCTCCTCGACCAGCCGACGCTGTTCGGCGTCGCGAATCCCGTACAGCATCTGGAACTCGAATTCTCCCGCGCCCCGGCCGTATTCGGCCGCCTCGGTGAGCGCGGCCGCGATCATGGCCGGATCGTGCGAGGCCACCATGGGATAGCCGTCGCCGCGCATGAGCACGTCCAGGCATTCCAGATACGAGGCGTCCACCTCGGCGCGCTGCTGGTACGCCACCGTCGCGGGCTCCTGGTACGCGCCCTTGCACAGCCGGATACGCGCCCCCGCCAACTCCCGGCAGCGGCCCTCGGCCGCCCGCAGATAGGTCTGCACCGCGACCGCCAGCCACGGGAATTCCGCCCGCAGCTGGCGCACCGCCGCCAGGGTCTCCTCGGTGGTGGTGTGGTCCTCGGCGTCCACGGTCACCCACACCCGCGACTGCTCGGCCTTGGCGCACAGCTTGTGCAGGTTCTCGATGGCGATGGCCGGCCCGTCCTGCCCGAGCGATTGCCCCAGCGCGGAGAGCTTCACCGAAACCTCCACGCGTGGAACGGTTCCCTGCTCGCCGCCGAGCGCGGCAAGATCGTCGATGAGCGCCACGTACTCCGCCACCGCGGCGTCGGCCATGGCCCGCTCGGTGGTGTACTCCCCCAGGAAGTCGACGCTGACCGCGCGCCCGTCGGCGAGCAGTGCGCGCAGCACCGGAACCAGTTCGGCACGCGTCTCCCCCGCCACGAACCGGCGCACCACCCCGGCGGTGACGGGAGCCGAGGCCACCAGCCGCCGCAACCGGTCGGATCCGGCCGCGGCGAGGATCACCGGACGCAGGGGATTCATCACACCTCCATATGCGGGTAGCGGTAATCCGTTGGCGGAACGAAGGTCTCCTTCAATGAGCGCGGCGCGACCCAGCGCAGCAGGTTGAGATAGGACCCGGCCTTGTCGTCGGTCCCGGAGGCGCGGGCCCCGCCGAAGGGCTGCTGGCCGACCACCGCGCCGGTGGGCTTGTCGTTGACGTAGAAGTTGCCCGCCGCGAATCGCAGTGCGGCCGACGCCTGGTCGACGGCCTGGCGGTCGGTGGCGAAGACGGCTCCGGTGAGCGCGTAGGGCGCGGCGGAATCGACCTCGGCGAGCACATCGGCGTAGGCGTCCGGATTGCCGTCGTCGTAGACGTACACCGCGAGGATGGGGCCGAAGAACTCGGTGCTGAAGGCTTCATCGGTCGGATCGTCGGTGAGCAGCACCGTCGGCCGGATGAAGTACCCCTCGCTGTCGTCGTAGGTGCCGCCGGCCGCGATGGTGACCCCGCGCTCCCGGGCCCGCTCGATGGCCGCGACGCTCTTGTCGTAGGCGCGCCGATCGATCACGGCCCCACCGAAATTCGACAGATCGGCCACGTCACCGTAGCTGAGCCCGTCGACCTCGGCGAGGAACTCGTCCCCCATGCGCTGCCACACCGATGCGGCGATGTAGGCGCGTGAGGCCGCCGAGCACTTCTGCCCCTGGTATTCGTAGGCTCCGCGAATCAGCCCGGTGCGCAACGCGTCCGGGTCGGCGGAGGCGTGCGCGACGATGAAGTCCTTGCCGCCGGTCTCGCCCACCAGGCGCGGATAGCCCCGGTAGTTGCCGATATTCGCGCCCACCTGCTGCCACAGGTACTGGAAGGTGCGGGTGGAGCCGGTGAAGTGGATCCCGGCCAGCCGCGGATCGGTCAGCGCCACCTCCGACAGCCGCACCCCGTCACCGGTGACCATATTGATGACCCCCGGCGGCATCCCGGCGGCTTCCAGCAGTTTCATCACGTAGTAGGCCGAGAGCGTCTGGGTGGGCGACGGTTTCCACACCACCGTATTGCCCATCAGTGCCGGTGCGGTGGGCAGATTGCCGGCGATGGCGGTGAAGTTGAAGGGCGTGATGGCGTAGACGAACCCCTCCAGCGGCCGGTAGTCCATGCGGTTCCAGACTCCCGCCGAGGATCGCGGCTGCTGCTCGAGAATCCCGCGGGCGAAGGCCACATTGAAGCGCCAGAAGTCCACCAGTTCGCAGGGTGCGTCGATCTCCGCCTGCTGTGCGGTCTTGGACTGGCCCAGCATGGTGGCGGCGGCGATCGTCTCCCGCCACGGCCCGGCCAGCAGGTCGGCCGCCCGCAGCAGGACGGCCGCCCGTTCGTCGAAGGGCAGCGCCCGCCAGTCCGCCGCCGCGGCCGTCGCGGCTTCGACGGCGGTCCTGGCCTCGTCGTGGGTGGTATTCGTGTAGGTCCCCAGCACGTGCCGGTGTCGATGCGGCATCACGATGTGGTGCCGCTCGCCGCCGCCGGGCTGGTGTTTGCCGCCGATCACCAGCGGCACATCCACCGTCTCGGCGGAGAGTTCGGAGAGTCGATCACGCAGCAGCGCGCGTTCGCGGCTTCCCGGCGCGTAGGAGTGCACCGGTTCGTTACCGGGAAGGGGGACAACCGTGACAGCGTCCATATCCCAGGCTAACGCGTCCCCGGCTACGCACGCCGCCGACTCACAGGTCGTTCGCCACGATGTTCTCGATATTGCGTTCGGCCAGTGCGGTAATGGTGACGAAGGGATTCACGCTGGTATTGCCCGGTATCAGCGAGCCGTCGATGACGTAGAGGCCGGTGTAGCCGGGCAGGCGACCGTAGTTGTCGGTGGCCTCGCCGAGCACGCAGCCGCCCAGCGGGTGGTAGGTGAGGTCGTCGCCCCAGGTCTTGTACACGCCGAAGAGGTCGGTCCGGTAGATCGTCCCCTCCTTTTTGTTGATCTTGTCGAAGATGCGTTTGGCGGCGTCGATGGAGTACTGGTTCTGCGAGGTCTGCCAGTTCAGATCCACCTTGCCGGTGCCGGAGTTGAAGGTGAACCGGGCGCGGTTGGGATTCTTGGTGATGGCGAGGTAGAGGCTCACGTAGGTCTCCAGCCCGGCCGGGAACGGCGCGACCTCCGCGAAGGCCGGTCCGCCGGTATCGGCCCAGTTGTCGATGCCCAGGCACGGCATGCTGGATTGCAGTTTCCCGGTGCCGTCCCACATGTGGTTGGCCCTGCCCACCATGACATTGCCGTTGTTGCCCCACTTCTCGCCGACGGCGTCGGGCAGGTCGGGCAGCTTGCCCTGCGCCTTCATGGCGACCAGCAGCTTCGAGGTGCCGATACTGCCCGCCGCGAAGAACACCTTCTCCGCCACAACGGCTTTGGTCGCCACGGTCGCGCCGGAGGTGTTGATCTGGTTCATCTCCACCCGGTAGCCGCCCTCGGTCGGGGATACCGCGGTCACCACGTGCAGGGGTGTGATGCGGACCTTGCCGGTGCCGGTGGCCGCGGCCAGGTACGTCTTGTCCAGCGACCGCTTGCCGTGGTTGTTGCCGTAGATGACCTCGCCGTCCAACGCGGAGCGGGTGACGGTGCCCGCCTGCTCCTTCTTCATGTATTCGAAGTCGTACACGTTGGGCACGAAGGTCCAGGCGAAGCCGGAGCGCTCCGCGTGCTTGCGGCCCACCCGTGCGAATTGGTAGCACTCGGCGGAGGAGAACCAGTTCTCGTCGATGTGGTTCACGCCCAGACCGCTGTTGGCGCGCGGGTAGTAGACGTTGTACATCTCATCGGCGTTCACCGAGGGCAGGATGTCCGCGAAGTGCTCCCGCCGGGGCGTCACCGCCATGCCGCCGTTGACCAGCGAGCCGCCGCCCACGCCCCGGCCCTGGTAGACGCGGATGCCGCCGAAGTGCTCGGAATCCAGGACGCCGGTGTACCTTTCGATGTCCTTGTTGTAGTCGCCGCCGACGAAGTAGCCGATGGGCTGGTCGGTGCGGTCGCGCAGCCAGTACGAGCGGCCGTCGGGTTTCAGCACGGGGCAGAAGATCTTGCCGTCGGATCCGGGCGTATCCCAGGACTTCCCCATTTCGACCACGGTGGTCTCCACCCCCGCCTGCGCCAGCCGCAGCGCGGCCACCGCTCCCCCGTATCCGCTGCCGATGACGAGCGCGGGGATCGTCTCCCCGTCCGCCAGCGGCGCGGCCAGCGCCCGCGTCATGGACCTCCCCACCAGCGCGGCGGCAACAGTGAAACCCGTTGCAGCTAGAAACCCGCGCCTGCTCACCCCCCGCCCAAACCGACCACCAACAGGCATTTCATAGGTGCGAACAGACAAACCCAGGCTCCTCATCGAGTCGTAGATGGGAACCTGTTATAGCGATGAGAAACGCGACCGCGTGGGATATTCCGGACACGCCGGAAATCTTTCGATCATGGAGTGAAAAGGGTGGGGTGAACAGAATGTTCACCGCCCGGAGAGAATTCCTGCGACCCTGACGGGACTCGAACCCGCGACCTCCGCCGTGACAGGGCGGCGCGCTAACCAACTGCGCCACAGGGCCTTACTCGCACCGACCCGCGGGCCGACTGCGTGGAAGACGCTATCACGCCGCTCGACACCGGAGGAAATCGGCTGGTCAGACGACCAAACCGCTACTCGGCGAGGCGCGCCGCGGCGGCCGCGATGCGCTCATCGGTCGCGGTCAGCGCGATGCGCACATGTTCGGCGCCCAGCGGACCGTAGAACTCGCCCGGGGCGGCCAGAATGCCGCGCTCGGCCAGCCGATCCAGGGTCACCCGGCACGGCTCCCCGCGCGTGCACCACAGGTACAGCCCGGCCTCCGAATGGTCGATGCGGAATCCCGCCTCCACCAGAGCCTTTCGCAGCACCTCGCGGCGCACCCGGTAGCGTTCCCGCTGCCGCGCCTCGTGCTCGTCGTCGGCCAGTGCGGCCGTCATGGCGGCCTGGATCGGGTAGGGCAGCATCATGCCGGAGTGCTTGCGTACCTCCAGCAGTTCCGCCACCAGATCCGGATCACCGGTCACGTACCCGGCGCGGTAGCTGGCCAGATTCGACGTCTTGGACAGCGAGTGGATGGCCAGCAGGCCGGTGTGGTCGCCGTCGCACACCTCGGGATCGAGAATGGACACCGCCCGCCCCTCCCAGGCCAACCCCAGATAGCACTCGTCCGAGGCCACGATCGCGCCGCGTTCCCGTGCGAACCGCACCACCTTGCGCAGATGCTCGACGCCGAGCACCTTGCCGGTCGGATTCGACGGCGAGTTCACGTAGATCAGGGCGGGCGCTTCCGGGCCGAGCCGAGTCACGCCGTCCGCGCGCAGGATTCGGGTTCCGGACAGCAGCGCGCCCACCTCGTAGGTGGGGTACGCGACCTCCGGGATCACCACCAGATCCGCCGCGCCCAGCCCGAGCAGGCGCGGCAGTCCGGCGATCAGCTCCTTGGTGCCGATGACGGGCAGCACGGCGGCCGGGCCGACGCCGGTGATGCCGAACCGCCGCTTCATCGCCTCCACGGCGGCCGTGCGCAATTCGGGGGTGCCGTGCGTGGTCGGATAACCCGGTATCTCCGCCACCGAGGACAGCGCCGCACGGATCAGTGGATCCACCGGGTCGACGGGCGTGCCCACCGACAGGTCGACGATGCCGCCGGGATGCTCGGCGGCCCGAGCCTTGGCGGAAGAGATGGTGTCCCAGGGAAAATCGGGCAGCAGCGAGCTGACCCGGCCACGCGCGCGCAAACCTGTTGCCTACTCGCTGGCCATCGGCGGTAGCGCGGCGATGAACGGCGGGTCGTAGTCGACCTTGCCGACCTTGGTCGCGCCACCGGGCGAGCCGAGATCGTCGAAGAACTCGACATTGGCGTTGACGTAACCGCTCCACTGATCCGGGGTGTCGTCCTCGTAGAAGATCGCCTCCACCGGGCACACCGGTTCACATGCACCACAGTCCACGCACTCGTCCGGTTGGATGTACAGCATGCGGCCGCCCTCGTAGATGCAGTCCACGGGGCATTCCTCGATGCACGCCTTGTCCTTCACGTCAACGCACGGTTCAGCGATGATGTACGGCACTGCCGCTCTCCTAGTCTGTCCTCACATGCGGGATACTCCGCCCGCGAAACAGTATCCCGGCGCCCCAACATTACTACTGGCCAGCCTGCCCTAACTCGGGGCGAATGCTATCCCACCGATATCGGTGAGCCGACCGGCGCGGCCGCACTCGTCACGGGTCCTCCGATGCCACCAGCAGCCGCAGCAGTTCTCGCAGCTCCCGCTGCTGTGCGACACCGAGCCTGGTCAGTGGCGATCCGCTCGCCAGTCGCGTCACCACCGCATCCCGGCTGCGCTGCCCGGCGGCGGTGAGCTCGAGTCGTTTGGCTCGCCTGTCGGTCGGGTGCGGGGTGCGCTCGACCAGTCCTTGCGCCTCCAGCCTATCCACTACGAAGGTCACATTCGACGGCTCGCACGACATGCGAACGGCCAGTTCGCGTGCGGTGACGGGTTCGGACAGCTCCCGCAGGGCGATCACCTGCGTGGGTGTCAGCCCGAGGTCCTCCGCCGCGCGGCGCACGTGCACATCGAGCCGACGGGTGAACGAGTGCACGAGTTTGCACACGTCACGGTCGATTTCCCGAGTCACGTCGGCGTCTCGCCCACCCATGCCACCGAGTCTAGCGGCGTTCATTCGAACTGTGATAGTTCTAATTCAAATCATTCGAGTTGTAACTACTTGGAGCGTCCGTGAAACTTCCTGTTCTCTCCCTCACACTTGTCGTATTCGGGCTCACCACCGGCGAATTCGTGATCGCCGGGATCCTTCCGGAGGTGGCGGCGGACCTCGCCGTACCGGTGTCGTCGGCGGGATTGCTGGTCAGCGCCTACGCCCTGGGCATGATCGTCGGCGGACCGGTGGTCACGACTCTCACCGCGCGCCTACCGCGCCGACCGCTGATCCTCGGCCTCATCGCGTTCGCGGTGCTGGCGAATCTGGCGTCCGCCCTGGCAACCGGCTATGCGCTGCTGCTGGCCACCCGCTTCGCCGCCGGTCTGGTCGTGGCCACGTTCTTCGCCATCGCCATCGCGACGGCGGTGCGGCTGGCGCCGCCGGGCCGGGAGGCATCGGCCGTCGCACGGGTGGCGCTGGGCATGAATCTCGGCATCGTGCTGGGCA
>NZ_JASCXP010000154.1:0-15159 GCF_030010695.1 Nocardia sp. CC201C | reverse complement strand
CGATCCGGCTGCTGGACCGGCGCAAGGGTATGGAGATCACCCGGCACGCGCTGGACGATATGGGTATCGACATTCGCGATCTGGAGCAGCCCGTCGGCACGCTGTCGGGCGGTCAGCGGCAGTGCATCGCCATCGCCCGCGCCGTGCACTACGGCGCGAAGGTGCTGATCCTCGACGAGCCCACCGCCGCACTGGGCGTCAAACAGGCGGGCATCGTGCTCAGGTATGTGGTGCAGGCGCGTGACCGCGGCCTGGGCGTCGTGCTGATCACCCACAATCCGCATCACGCCTACCCGGTGGGTGACCGGTTCCTGCTGCTCAAGCGCGGCACCATGCTCGGCTCGTACGAGAAGAACGAGATCGAGCTCTCCGAACTCACCCGGCAGATGGCCGGTGGTGCGGAACTCGAAGCGCTGCAACACGAATTGGCGCGGGTGGTGTCGCAGTGACGGATCTGGAGGTGTTGACCGTCGGCCGGGTCGGGGTCGACCTGTATCCCGAGCAGAGCGGGGTGCCGCTGGCTCAGGTGCGGACCTTCGCGAAGTTCCTCGGCGGCACCGCCACCAATGTCTCGGTCGCCGCTGCGCGGCTGGGGCGACGGGCGGCGGTGCTCACCAAGGTGGGGCCGGACGGCTTCGGCGACTACGTGCGCACCGCGCTGGAGGGTTTCGGGGTGTCGGCCCGCTATGTGTCGACCGCGCCGGATCTGCTCACCCCGGTGGTGTTCTGCGAACTGAATCCGCCCGCCGATCCACCGCTGCTGTTCTACCGGCTGCCCACCGCCCCGGACCTCACCCTGACCGAGGACGAGATTCCCTGGGACACGGTCGATTCAGTGCCGCTGCTGTGGGTGACCGGTACCGGGGTCAGCGCCGAGCCCGGCCGCTCGACCCAGCGGGAGATGCTGCGGCGGCGCGGCAGGCGCGGCCACACCGTGCTCGATCTCGACTACCGGCCCATGTTCTGGCCCGACGAACACACCGCCCACACCGAGATCGACTGGATGCTCGACCACGTGAACGTGGTGGTGGGCAACCGCACCGAGGCCGAGGTGGCGGTCGGCACCGACGATCCGGACACGGCCGCCGACCGGCTGCTGGCCCGGGGCGTCGAGCTGGCCGTGATCAAACGCGGAGCCGAGGGCGTGCTGGTGGCGACCGCGGACGACCGCGCCACCGCGCCGCCCTGCCGGGTGGAGGTCGTCTGCGGTCTCGGCGCGGGCGACGCGTTCGGCGGGGCGCTGGCCCACGGGCTGCTGGCGGGTTGGGACCCACACCGCATCGCCACCTACGCCAATGCCGCCGGTGCGCTGGTGGCCGCCCGGCTGGCCTGCGCCGACGCCATGCCCACCGCGACCGAGATCGAGGAGCTGCTGTGCACCTGACCGATGAGCGCTGGCAGGAACTGCTGCGGGTGCGCGCCACCGACCCGGATGCGGTGCCGCGCGCCTACGCCGACCGCCGTCGCCGCGAGCGGCTGCTGTCCGAACGCGGCACCCTGTTCCTGGTGGCCGCCGATCATCCGGCGCGCGGCGCGCTGGGTGTCGGCCCGGACCGCACCGCCATGGCGGATCGGCGCACGCTGCTGGAGCGGTTGCTCATCGCCCTGGAGCATCCGGCCGTGGACGGTGTGCTCGGCTCACCCGATATCGTCGAGGAACTGCTGCTGTTGGACGCCCTGCACGACAAAGTGGTGGTCGGCTCCATGAACCGGGGCGGCCTGGCCGGGGCGGACTGGGAGATCGACGACCGCTTCACCGGATACGACGCCGAATCGCTGGTGAAGTTCGGGCTCGACGGCGGCAAAATGCTGCTGCGCCTGGTGGATTCGGACCGGTCGACCGCGCCGACGCTGCACGCGTGCGCCCGCGCGGTATCGGCCCTGGCCGCGCACGGGCTGATGGCCATGGTGGAACCGCTGCCCTACCGACGCGACGAGTCCGGGGCGCTGGTCATGTGCAAGGACGCGGCCTCCCTGCAGCGGGCCATTACGGTGGCGGCCGGGCTCGGAATCACCTCCGCCCATACCTGGCTGAAAATTCCGGCGCCCGAAGATATTTCGGTGCTGGAGGCGACCACGCTGCCGGTGGTCGTACTGGGCGGCGTGCCCTCGGGGGATCCGGCCGCCGATCTGGAATCCTGGGGCACCGCGCTGCGTCACGAGGTGGTGCGCGGGCTGGTGGTCGGCCGCAGTCTGCTGTACCCGCCCGACGGTGACGTGGCCGCCGCCGTGGACGCGGCCGCCCGCACGCTGGGGGCCGCGAAATGAGCGCACTGCACCGCCCGGCCGGAACCCTCACCGCGGGTGCGGATCCCATCCTGCTCACCCCCGAGGCGGCGGGCTGGACCTACACGGGGCTGCGGGTGCTGCGACTCGCGCCCGGAGCCCGGCGCACGGTGCACACCGGGGAGTTCGAGGCGTTCGTGCTGCCGCTGGCCGGTTCCTGCACGGTACGGGTGGACGGCGAGGTCTTCGCGTTGGAGGGCCGGGACTCGGTCTTCACGCGGGTCACCGATTTCGCCTACGTGCCCCGCGAGGCCGAGGTGGAGCTGGCCACCGACTCCGGGGTGGAGGCGGCGCTGCCGATGGCCCGCTGCACCCGCCGCCTCACCCCGAAGTACGGCCCGGCCGAAGAGGTTCCGGTCGAGGTGCGGGGTGCCGGCCGCGCCACCCGGCAGGTCGTCAACTTCGGCACCCCCGGCGTCTGGGAGCACGCCGACAAACTCAATGCCTGCGAACTGCTCACCCCCGACGGCAACTGGTCCTCCTACCCGCCGCACAAGCACGACGAGTCCACCGAATGCGAGGTCGCCAACGAGGAGATCTACTACTTCCGCATCGCCGGTCCTGACGGAATCACGCCGTCGCCCACCGGTTTCGGCATGCACCGCACCTACACCGCCGACGGCACGCTGGACGAGAACGTGGCGGTGCGCGACGGTGACGTCTTCCTGATTCCGCACGGGTACCACGGTCCGTGTATCGCCGCACCCGGTTACCCCATGTACTACCTGAATGTGCTGGCCGGTCCCGCGGCGGAGCGGTCGATGGCCTTCTGCGACGATCCCGTCCACGCCTGGGTGCGGGACCAGTGGCACCACGAGACAGTCGACCCGCGCTGCCCGCTCACCGACCACAAAGGTCGCATCGAATGAGGTTGTCCGCATGAAACTCACCACCGCGCAGGCGCTGGTCGCCTGGCTCATCGCACAGCATTCGGAAACTCTCGACGGGCGTGAAGTGCCCATGTTCCCGGCGGTTTTCGCCATCTTCGGGCACGGCAACGTCTTGGGGCTGGGCACCGCGCTGGAGGAGCGGCGCGATGTGATCCCGGTCTGGCGTGGGCACACCGAGCAGGGGATGGCGCTGGCCGCGGTCGGGCTGGCCAAGGCCACCCATCGGCGGCAGATCGGCGTCGCCACCTCCTCCATCGGGCCGGGGGCGCTCAATATGGTGACCGCCGCCGGGGTGGCACACGCCAATCGGCTACCGCTGCTGTTGCTGCCGGGGGACACCTTCACCGGCCGCGCACCCGATCCGGTCTTGCAGCAGGTGGAGCATTTCGGCGATCCGACAGTCACCGTCAATGACGCGTTCCGGGCGGTGAGCCGCTGGTTCGACCGCATCACCCGGCCCGAACAGCTGTTGGCCACGCTGCCGCAGGTGGCGCGGGTGCTCACCGATCCGGCCGAGGCGGGACCGGTGACGTTGGCGCTGCCGCAGGATGTGCAGGCCGAGACCTTCGACTTCCCGGAGCGGCTGTTCGAACCGGTGGTGCATCGGGTTCCGCGTCCGCGCGCGGACCGGCGCAGCCTGGAGGAGGCGGCCGCGGCGCTGCGGCGTTCGAAGCGTCCGCTCTTGGTGCTCGGTGGTGGGGTGCGCTATTCGGGGGCCGCGGCGCGGGCGCTGGAATTCGCTCGGCGGCATCGGATTCCGGTGACCGAGTCGACCGCGGGGCGCACGCTGGTCGCGCACGACGATCCGCTCTACGCGGGCCCGCTCGGCATCACCGGTTCGGCGTCGGTCAATGCCTTGGCCGGCCAGGCCGACGCGGTGTTGGCGATCGGCACCCGGCTCCAGGACTTCACCACCGCGTCGTGGACGCTGTTCGATCCGGACGTGCGGCTCATCCATATCAACGCGGCCCGCTTCGACGCGGTCAAACACGGTGCGCTCGAGGTGGTCGGCGACGCCGATACCGCGCTGGAGGACCTGGCCGTGCATATGACCGGCTGGAATGCCGACCCGGCCTGGAGTGCGCGGGCGGCGGCGGCGCGGTCGGAATGGGATACCCATATCGACAAACTGCGCGCCCCGACGCCCGGCCCGCCCAGTTACGCTCAGATCGTCGGGGTGGTGAACGAGCTCAGCACCGCCGACGACTACGTCATGACGGCCTCGGGCGGGCTGCCCGGCGAACTCATCGGCGGCTGGCGGGCCTCCGGCGGTGAACCCACCATGGATGTCGAATACGGGTTCTCCTGTATGGGCTACGAACTCGCGGGTGCGTGGGGCGCGGCCATGTCGCATTTCCGCGGCCTGGTCACCACCCTGCTCGGCGACGGCTCCTACCTGATGCTCAATTCGGAGCTGTTCTCCGCCGCCTTCGCCGGACATCCGCTGGTGGCCGTGGTCTGCGACAACGACGGGTACGCGGTGATCGGCCGCCTCCAGGAGGGGCAGGGCGGCGAGCCGTACAACAACTTCTACGCCGACTGCCGCAGCAACCATCCGCGTCCGCCGCGGGTGGACTTCGCCCAGCACGCCCACGCCATGGGTTGCCTGGTGTTCACCGCCGGTGACCTTGTGCAGTTTCGAGTGGCCTACAAGAACGCCCGCACCGCCGCGCTGGCCGAGCGGCGGCCGGCCGTGGTGGTGATCCGCACCCAGGCGCGTTCCTGGACCGAATCCGGGGCCTGGTGGGAAGTCGGTGTGCCCGAACACCTCTCCGGCCGCGACGCCTATGAGCAGGCCAAGCCCGGCCAGCTGCGCCTTGCCCGCCGCCCCTGACCGCCCGGTCCGGTGGCGGGCCCACCGCACTCGGCGGCTACCGTAGTCGTGAAGTGAAATGCGCCGTGTGCGAAGTGTGGGCGGCGGGTGGTCCAGGGAGGTGCTTGTGGGTTCGCTGTGGCACGGCTTCGCCGATATGGGTGCGGTGGAGCGCGACGGAGCGTTCGTGGTGGCGCGCGGTGCGGGCGCGTACGTCTGGGACGAGGCCGGGAACCGGTATCTGGATGCCACCGCCGGGCTGTGGTTCACCAATGTCGGCCACGGTCGCCGCGAGATCGCCGACGCCGTAGCCGCCCAGCTGGGCGATATCGCGCACTATTCCAACTTCGGCGACCTGGCCACCCCGGTGCTGCGGGAGCTGGCCGAGCGGCTGGCCGCCATCGCACCGGTGCCCGGCAGCAAGATCTTCTTCACCTCCGGCGGCTCCGACGGCATCGACACCGCCGCCAAACTGGCCCGCCGCTACTGGCACGAGCAGGGCAAGCCGGACAAGACCGTCATCGTGGGTCGCCAGAAGGCGTACCACGGCATGCACGTCGCGGGCACCGCGCTCGCGGGCATCCCGGTCAACCGCGAAGGCTACGGCGAATTCATGTCCGACGCCCGCACCGTCGGCTGGGACGATCCGGCCGCCCTGTCCGCGCTCATCGCCGAGGTCGGCGCCGACCGCATCGCCGCCTTCTTCGTCGAACCCGTCATCGGCGCGGGCGGCGTCTACCCGCCGCCGCCGGGCTACCTCACCGAGGTCCGCCGCATCTGCCGCGAGCACGACATCCTCTTCATCGCCGACGAGGTGGTCACCGGCTTCGGCCGCATCGGCGGATCCTGGTTCGCCTCGTCCCGCTTCGACCTCCAGCCCGACCTGATGACCACCGCCAAGGGTCTCACCTCCGGCTACCTGCCCATGGGCGCGGTGTTCATCGCCCCGCACATCGCCGCCCCCTTCTTCGCCGGTGGCGTCTGGTTCCGCCACGGCTACACCTACGGCGGTCACGCCGCCTCCGCCGCCGCGGCCATGGCCAACCTCGACATCATCGAGCGCGAACACCTCCTCGACGCCAGCAAGAACCTGGAATCGCTCCTGCACGAACACTTCTCGCCGCTGGCGGCGCACCCACGGGTCGCCGAGGTCCGCAGCGGTGTCGGCGCGGTGGCGGCCGTGCAGCTCGCCGACCCCGCCGAAGCGCTCGCCATGGTGAAAACCCTGCGCGCGCACGGTGTCTCGACCCGCGCGGCGGGCCAGGGCGCCTTGCAGATCTCGCCCACCTTCGTCATCACCGAACAGCAGGTCGCGGATATGGCGGCGGCCTTCGGCCGCGCCCTCGACGCCTAGCCGCGGTCCGGTGAAACGCCCGGGGTCGTCGCGACCCTGGGCGTTGTCGTGTGTCCGGATACCTCCTCGGACCGGCCCGGTGGTCTCGATATTCGAACGAAACGCGCTCGGATGTGATCGCGCCCGCGCGGTGACAGCGAATCATGGTGAGGACACCCGGGCATTCCACGGGCCGTACGACGAAGGGACGCATGCCATGGTCAGGTTTCGCCGCGCGTTGGTCGCCCTCGCGGGTTCGGTTCTCGCGGCCGTGAGTGGCGGCGGCGTCGCCGGGGCCGCACCCGCGCCCGCCGTGCTCGGCGGTGGTTCCGGGATCGTGGTGGCGAGCGAGCCCTGTTCGCTCACCATGATCGGATACGACGGCGGGGGCCGGTTGGTCGGCCTGACGGCGGGGCACTGTGCGTATGCCGGTGCGCCGGTGCGCGCGGAGCGGTCGCCCGGGGCCGGGGTGCTCGGCACCGTGGTGTTCTCCGACCGGGGGCAGGGGCTCGATTACGCGGTGCTCGAATTCGATCCGGCCCGGGTGGACGCGGTGCGCACGGTGGGGGCGACCACGATCGCCGGGATCGGGACGGCTCCGGGTTTCGGGACGACCGTGTGCGCCGACGGGCGGTCCAGTGGGTTCGACTGCGGGATGGTGTGGGGGTCGGTGGATGGGCGGGTCTACAACCAGTCCTGTTCCATCCCCGGGGACTCCGGGGGACCGGTCACCGTGGGGGACCGCCTCGTCGGCATGAATCAGGGGCATCTGAAGCCGTGGGGGATCGACCTGCCGTGTGTCAGCGCGGCGTTTCCGCTGTACGGACCCGCCTACTTCCGTCCGATCACGGAAATCCTGCATGCGCTCGACGTCGCGGGTGGGGTGGGGGCGGGTGTGCGGCCGGTGTGACCGCGAAAGCCCTAGCGGTAGCTGGCTAATAGCTTTCACTCTTGGAGGTTGAGGGTATCGCTGCCGCAACAGGTCACGGGCGCTCGGTGGCGAGGATTACATCCGCTGCTCGGCGACGGCGTTGCAGCGGCGTTGTGCGGGGATTTGCTGGTGTACGGGAGGTGAACGGCCGATCACGCGAGGTCTGAAGCGACACCCTTGGATTGCCAGAAATTTGCTGAGCATGTTCACTCTGAGCACTCCATTCGGACGGTTGTCCGGTGTCGATCGAGAAAGAGCGGGATCATGCGTATTCGAGTCATCGCCCTGGGTTTCGTCGCGGCGGCCGGCGGGGCCGCCGCTGCGCTGGTGGGTTCGGGAGCGGCGTCGGCCGTCACCCCGTTCGTGGGACCGGACGAGGTCGGAGTCGTGCTCACGCCGGGTGAGACCGCCGCCTTCGCGGCCGGTCCGATTCCGGGTGGGATCGACGCGCTGGTGCCGTTCGGTGCGCAGCGGGTGGACCTGGAGCCGGAATCGCAATTGGCCGAGCCGGACGGCAGCACCTACGCCAGCACCGCCGCGATCGCCGCCGAGGCTGCCGCGCATCCCGGTGGCGGGGCCTATGTGTCGGTGGTGAATCCCCTCGATCCGCGTGATCCGGGCGCGCTGCTCGTCGTCGGTCAGTACTGGTGACGGCGGGGCGACGGGATCACGGCTACGAGGGGAATTCAGGTATGAGAAGGCGTTTCGCGATCGCGGCCGTGGTCGGCGCGGCACTGGTTTCCATGGCCGGGGTCGGCAGCGCTGCGGCCGATCCGGCCCCGGCCGTGCTCGGTGGCAGTTCGGGAATCATCTTGAACACCCATGAGGCGTGTTCCCTGACGGCCATCGGCTACGACGCCGCCGGCCGGCTGGTCGGCCTCACCGCCGGGCACTGCGCGGCGGCCGGGTCGCCGGTGCGGGCCGAACGGTCCCTGGCGACCGGTGTGCTCGGCACGGTGGTGTTCTCCGATCAGGGTCGGGATCTGGACTACGCGGTCATCGAATTCGATCCGGCCAAGGTGGCTCCGGTGCGCACGGTCGGTCAGACCACCATCGCCGGAGTCGGAGCACCGCCCGCTCCCGGCGCGCCCGTCTGCTCCAGCGGCCGTTCCAGTGGTTTCGACTGCGGCGTCGTCTGGGGTGCGGCGGGCAATATCATTGTCAACCAGTCCTGTTCCATTCCGGGCGATTCCGGTGGGCCGGTCACCGTGGGCGATCAACTCGTCGGCATGAACCAGGGGCACGTCACCCCCTTCGGAATCGATATGCCGTGCGTGACAGGGGCATTCCCGATCCACTCGCCCGCGTACTTCCGACCCATCACCGACATTCTGCAAGCCGTGAACGCCACCGGCGGCGTGGGTGCCGGGCTGCGACCGGTGTGATCCGCCGGTCACAGTCCTTGCGCGCGTCGGCAGAGAACTAGTACGTTCGCTCCATATAGAGCAGTCGCCCTATATGGAGCGGTACCAGTTCTCTTGCGGCAGGACAGAGGATCGGCATGAAACTTCCCCCGGGTCAGCGCGCCGTCGATGGATTCCCGCGGTTCGGGACGCATCTGCATCACCCGCCACCACCGATTCCCGACGATCCGGTCATCGCGGTTGGCGGTGCCCTGACCGAGGGCTTCACCCTGCCGGTCGCGGGACTCGCCGAGCTGCCGCGACGTGAGATCGAAGCCGACTTCCACTGTGTCGCGGGCTGGTCGGCGACCGGTCTGCGGTGGGAAGGGATCGCATTCGAGACGCTCTACCGCACCCGGGTGGTGCCACGGCTGCGGCCGGGTGCGGTGATCAGCCACGTCGTCTTCGACGGTCTCGACGGCTACCGATCGATCACCCTGCTCGAGGACGTCCTGCACGCCGATGTGCTGATCGCCGACCGGCTCGACGGGCGACCGCTCGACAGTGATCACGGCGCACCGGTGCGGCTGGTCAGTCCCGCGCAGTACGGCTTCGTCAATACGAAGCACCTGTGCCGCATCGGATTCCGTACCTCCCAGCCCCGGGACCCCGATCGGTGGTCGCCGCTCGCGGCGCACCGCAGGGCCCGGGTCTGGGAGGAGGAACGCCATCGCCATCTGCCCGGTCGTATCGTCCGGCCGGTCTACCGTTCACTGATCGGACCCATTCGCAGGCTGAGCGCCCGCGGGTCGTCGAGCTGACCGGGCCCTACTCGTGCCCGTTCAGCGCGCCCGCCGGGATGTGCCGCAGCTCGAGCACGGAGATGACCGCCAGCACGGCCGCGGCCACGGTCACGATGCCCGCGGTCAGGTGCACGCCGTGCAGGAACGCCTCGCGGGCCGCGGTCAGGACGGCGGTCCCGACCTGCTCGGGTAGTGACTCCGCCACGGCCACCGCCGCCCCGAGGGTGTCGCGGACGGATTCGCTCGCCTCGGCGGGCAATCCGGCGGGCAGGGTGGTGAGATCGCCGCGGTAGATGGCCACGCTCAGGCTGCCGAGTATCGAGATACCCAGGGCCCCACCCAGTTCCGCGCCGGTCTCGGAGAGGCCCGACGCCGCGCCCGCCTGCTCGGGCGGGGCCGAGCCGACGATCAGTTCGGTGGTGATGCCGAAGACCGGGGCCAGGCCGAGGGAGATCAGCAGGGAGGCCACGACGGCGAGCATCGGGCCGCTGTCCGCGGAAGCCTGGGTGAGCAGCGCGAGCCCGACGGCCGCCACGCTCATCCCGCCGCCGATCAGATACGCCGGTCGCAGCACCCGCACGATGCGCGGGGCGAGCTGCGAACCGATGATGAATCCCAGCCCCGAGGGCGCCATGGCGATACCCGCCCGCAACGGTGACATGCCCAGCACCAGCTGGAAGTACTGGCCGATGAACAGGAAGTACCCGAAGGCCACGAAGACGCCGATCACATTGACGGTCAACGCGGTACGGAATTCGCCGAGCTTGAACAGGCGCAGGTCCAGCATCGGGTCCGGCCGCGACAGCTGCCGCCGCACGAACAGCACACCCGCCGCGACACCGATGGCCAGCGCCACCAGCGCGCCGACGCCGATGCCGTCCTGCGCGATCTGCTTCATGGCGAAGACCAGCGCGATCATGGTGACCACGGACTGCGCCGCGCCGATGAGGTCGAGTCGGCCCGCCTCCGGGTCCTTGAACTCCGGCAGCACCTTCGGCCCGAGCACCAGCAGCAGCACCATGACCGGCACCGCGAGCAGGAACACCGAACCCCACCAGAAGTGTTCCAGCAGTACGCCTCCCGCCAGCGGTCCGATCGCGCCGCCGGCGGAGAACGCGCCCACCCAGACGCCGACCGCCACCGACCGCTGCCGCGAGTCGCGGAACATGTTGAAGATCAGCGACAGCGTGGAGGGGGCCAGGGTCGCCCCCGCGATGCCGAGCAGCGCCCGGCACAGGATCAAGGCCTCCGCCGTCGGTGCGAACGCCGCGATCACCGACGCCAGGCCGAAGGCCGCCGCACCCGCCAGCAGGATGCGTCGCCGCCCGATCCGGTCGCCGAGGGTGCCCATGGTGATGAGCAGGCCCGCGACCATGAACCCGTAGACGTCGATGATCCACAGCAGTTGTGCGCTGGTCGGTTGGAGGACCGCGCTGATCTGCGGTACCGCGAGATGCAGCACGGTCAGATCCATGGCGTAGACCAGGCAGGCCAGCGCGAGCACGCCGAGGCCGACCCACTCGCGCCGCCCGGCTCGATTCTCGGCGAGCCCGGCGGGCTGCGAACTGACGGCGGTATCCACGACGGGAGTCCTTCGATCGGGGGATGTGTTGCCGGTAGTGACGGCGTGATCCCTACGATCTCATCGGCCACCGACAGATTCGGCAACCGAATTTCCCCGCGATGAATTCCGGGTCGGTGACCGGATCGCCGATCAGACCACCGCGGGCATGCGCACGACCTGGCCCGCGTAGGCCAGGCCCGCGCCGAAGCCGAGCAGCAGCGTGACGTCGCCGGGCCGGGCCGCGCCCGAGCGCAGCAACTGCTCCATGGCCATCGGGATGGACGCCGCGCTGGTATTGCCGGTCTCGGCGATATCCCGTGCGATGGCGACGGTTTCGGGCAGGCCCAGGGTCCGGACCAGTGCGTCGGTGATGCGGCTGTTGGCCTGGTGCGGTACGAAGGCGTTCAGCTCCTCGGCCGCCACCCCCGCCCGCTCCAGCGCGTCGCGGCACGCCTTCTCCAGGAAGGTGACCGCCCAGCGGAAGACGGCCTGCCCGTTCATCCGGATGTAGGGCCGCTCCGAGCTGCCCCCGGCGGCCTCCGCGGCCGCGACCTCGGCGAAGTACTGCTGGAAGTCCTTGTCCTGCTTGATGGCCGCGGTCTGGCTGCCGTCCGAGCCCCAGGCCACCGGGCCGATGCCCTCGGCCTCGGCCGGACCCACCACGGCCGCGCCCGCGCCGTCGGCGAAGATGAACGCGCAGGTGCGGTCGGTGGGGTCGAGCAGGTCCGACAGCCGCTCCACGCCGATCACCAGCACGTACCGGGCCTCGCCGGAGCGCACCAGGCTCGCGGCATTGGCGAGCGCGTAGCAGAAGCCGGCGCATCCGGCGGAGACGTCGAAGGCCGCGGTGTCGTGCATGCCGAGTTCGGTGGCCACCACCGCGCCCGCCGACGGTCCGAGCACCATTTGCGAGGAGGTCGCCAGCACGACGGCGTCGATCTGCTCGGCATCGATTCCGGCCGCCGCCAAGGCATCCCGGGACGCGGCGGTGCTCATGGAGACGATGGTCTCGTCCGGTTCGGCCCAGCGGCGGGCGGCGATTCCGGAGCGCGTTCGAATCCACTCGTCGGAGGAGTTGATCCGGTCCACGATCTCGGCATTGGGGACGATTCGGCGGGGGCGGTACACCCCGAGTCCCAACATGGCGGCATGCGCCACCTGCGGCATCGACTTGATCTGCACAAACTCCGACCCTATTGGGGAGGTGCGCGCCGCGCTACCCGAACACCCGCAGAGTTGCCGACCCGAATTTGGAGATTCCACCAGTAACGAAATCAGGGGTGCCAGGTGATGCGGCCGCCCTGGAAATCCTGGGCCTTACCGCCCTCGTAGTCGTACTCGTCGCTGGTGGGGAAGCCGTAGACGCCGTTCTCCGCACCGCGGCCGACCCACTGGTCGCGAATGGCTCCCCAGACCACGTGCGCCCCGGTGCGGGCGGACCAGTAGACGGCTCCGCCGGGGAAGAGGTTGTAGCGGCCGTTGTCCTTGCCCGCCGCTGATTCGTCGGTGATGGGGAAGCCCAGCGCACCGCTCTCCCAGCCGTAGGCGGCCCACTTGTCCCGGATCGCGCCGCCGATCTGGTGTGCGCCGGTGCCGACGGACCAGTAGATCGAACCACCCTGGAAGTGGTTGTAGCGTCCGGGGTTCACCGGCGTGCCGTACTCACGGGTGACCGGATAGCCGAGAGTTCCCGTCTCCCACCCGAGGTCGCGCCACTTGTCGCGCACGGCCCCGCCGACCTGATGCGCTCCCGTCGCCGGATGCCAGTAGATCGAGGACCCGCGCTGGAACACCTGGAACCGCCCGCCTCCGGCGGCGTCCAGTTCCGGTGTGGTGGGATCGCCGAAGAATCCGCCCCCGCCCGCCTGGTCGTATTCGACCTCGATCGCCCCGCCCACGTCGAACGGCCCGATCGGCCGTGCCCCGGCCGCACCGGGATCCAGGGCCGCCAGCACGGCGGCGGCAGCGCCGACGGTCAGCAGACGGCTGGCGGCGCGGCGGATGGGACGGTTGCTCGGACGTCGTGACAGCAAAGGGGCTCTCCGTTCGCAGGCAATCGATACGTCCCTTCATCGGGGCTTTCGCACCGCACATTAGCCAACCTGTTGCTCACCTCACATCGGGCGCGGCGTCAGTCCCGGGGTTCGAGGACGACCACCGCGGTCTCGGTGGAGCGGCGCGCGGCGAAAGCATCGAGGTCACGGTCGATCTCGCGCCACCGGTCCCACAGCCGGGCGCGCTCGTCACCGGTCGCCGCGCGCCCGCGCACCGCGCGGGTGCCGCCCTTCAGCTCGGCGGTGGCCTCCGGATGCGCGCGCAGATTGAGCCACCACGCCGGTTCGCCCTCGCCCCAGCCGTTCATGGCGAGGGTGACCAGATTCGGCCCGTCCTCGAAATAGCCGAGCATGACGCCGCGCTCACGCCCGGTGCGCCGCCCGATCGTGGTGAGCCGCAGGGTGCCCCAGTGCTCGCGGTCCTTGGGCGGCCACAGCCCGACACGCCCGCCGCTGACCCGATGGAGCGCCCGGTGGGTGTGCCAGGCCAGATGGATGAACCAGCGCGGCGGCAGCCACGGCTGGCGACGGGACGTGGACGACATGCCGCCTCCTCTGGTTCGGCCGGACTCGGACCGGCGAATCACGCTGTCTCTCATAGGATCAGCGCCGCACCGGCCCTTGTCCAGCCCAGGGGATGCCGTCCTGCCGCCACGACGGATCATTGCCCGCGCCGGGGCGCGGGCGACGTCGCCTCAGGCCGTCTGTCGCTTGGGCAGCTTCCAGTTCGGCCGCGGGTAGTGGCAGGTGTAGCCGTCCGGGTAGCGCTCCAGGTAGTCCTGGTGCTCCGGTTCGGCCTCCCAGAACTCGCTCGCGGGCGTCACCTCGGTGACCACCTTGCCGGGCCACAGGCCCGAGGCGTCCACGTCGGCGATGGTGTCCAGGGCGATGCGTCGCTGCTCGTCATCGAGGTAGAAGATGGCCGAGCGGTAGCTGCTGCCGATGTCGTTGCCCTGGCGGTCCTTGGTCGTCGGATCGTGGATCTGGAACAGGAACTCCAGCAGCGCCCGGTAGTCGGTCCGGGCGGGGTCGTAGACGATCTCCACGGCCTCGGCGTGGCCCGGATGGTTGCGGTAGGTCGGATGGTCGTTGACGCCGCCGGTGTAGCCGACCCGGGTGGACAGCACACCGGGCTGCTTGCGGATGAGGTCCTGCATCCCCCAGAAACAGCCTCCGGCCAGAATCGCCTTGCGCGTATCGGTCACGCTTCCTCCTTCGTGATGAACAGGGTCCGGTACCTCCCGTTCGGCCACCCGTACAACCCGCGGCCCGCATCGGAAAGTTCCGGTGCGGGGGGACGTCATACTTCGTTCACCCATGGTCGCGCGTGCGGCTTCCGGTGGCTAGACGACCACCGGATGATCGGCGACCGTGCGTCCGCCCAGGCGCACCCACCCGTCGGAGTCCCATTCGGTGAACATCTGCGAGCCCCGGCCCTGGGTGATGTTGAGGGAGCGGCGCAGCAGCGCGGTGAGCGCGATGGCCGCGGCGCCGGTGGCCTCGTCCTCGGCGATACCCATGGCGGGGGCGAACATCCGCGCGCGCAGCGCGCCGCGGTTCTCATCGGTCCAGGTCCACACGTAGTGCGCGCCGGAGGTGAAGTCGGCCGGGTCCAGGGTGGCCATCTCCTCGGCGCTGCCGAACTGGTGGAATTCGAACTTGGGCGCCCATTCGGCGCGGGCGCGCACCCAGGTGATGCCGTCGGTCCCGGACACCTCGACCGGTCCTGCGGGCACCTCGATGACGGTGACCGGGGTGCGCTGTTCGCCCAGCCACCAGCCGGTGCCCACGGTGGGGTGTCCGGCGAAGGGCAGCTCCACCGCCGGGGTGTAGATGCGCATGCGGGTGCGGTCGCCGGTCGGCGCGTCCACCACCACGGTTTCGGCGTATCCGGCCCGGGCGGCCAGGGCTTGATGGTCGACCCCGACGACGTCGGCGGAGCGGGCGATGCCGAGGCGATTGCCGAAACGTCCCGCTTGGTCGGTGAAGACCCGAACCACGTCGATCTGGGTGCCATCGCTTTCCGGAACGGTCATGAGTGTCAGGCTACGACGGGATCGGGCCGGTGGGGGGAGGCACGTGGCGAGCGTCTCGCACGGAAAGGCCGCGCACCGTACCGGTGCGCGGCCCGGTGGGGGTGGC
>NZ_JASCXP010000153.1:0-15288 GCF_030010695.1 Nocardia sp. CC201C | reverse complement strand
GCGGCGACTCACGGCTCGACCTCGGGATCGAGGTTCGCCTTCGGCCGGCCCTCGGCGAGGATCCGGCGTGCCCAGACAGTCGTGGTGATGTCCAGTCCGATGGTGACCAGCAGCGGAATGGCCAGGGCGACGGCAAACGCGGCGTCCCGGTGCGGATACCCGCTCCAGATCCACAGCGCACACGCGGTCAGCAGCGGGTAGGCGACGATCCGCCAAGCGGTCATTCTCATAGTGGCCGATTGTGGGCGGCGCTCGGGGGGCAAGGCAATCCGGTATGTCCGACCGGTGATTTCGGGCCGGTGCAGTGGCGGTGTTGCTCGTATCATGGGTGGGGTGACTTCGATTACCGGGATGATTTTTCTGCTGCTGTGGCTGGGTGCGCTCGGTATGACCCTCTTCGCGCTGATCCACGCGGTTCGGCAGCGCCCGGACGCGTTCACGGCCGTCGACAAGCTGAGCAAGCCCGCGTGGGTCGGCATTCTGTGCGGCGCGCTGCTGTTCGTGCTGCTGGCGCAGGGCGGCGTGGGGCTGCTGATGATCATCGCGGTGGTCGCCAGTGGCGTGTATCTGGCCGATGTGCGGCCCAAGGTCGACGAGGTGCAGCGCGGTCCGCGCTGGTAGGGCGGGCCTCCGCGAAGAAAATTGCCGGGTGTCGGCGGTCCTGTGTGGACTGCTGGCACCCGAATTTTTTTTGGTGCTTGCACTAGCAAGCGGGCCTCCGATGGAGTTACTGTATCTAGCAGTAACACAAAGGAGTGTCCTATGCGGGCAAAGCTGCCTACACCAGCGGACCTTGCGGGGCGGGTCCGCGACCTGGTGCTCGCCCATCGGGCGGGCCTGCGGACCCGGGTCTACGAGACCGCGGCGCTCAACACCCCGTCCGCGCCCCACGAAGCCGTCACGGTGACCGCCGCCGACGGCACCCGGCTGCGGGCGCACGTCTACGGTCCCGCCGACGCCGACACCATCGTCCTGGTGCACGGCTGGACGTGCAGCCTCGAATACTGGAACCCCCAGATCAACGCCTTCGCCGGCGAGTACCGCGTGGTCGCCTACGACGTGCGCGGCCACGGTGAGAGCGAGCGCGGCCGCAGCCCGCTCACCACCGACCTGCTGGCCGACGACCTCCAAGCCGTACTGGAGGCCACCCTGCGCCCCGGCGAACGCGCGGTCCTGGTCGGTCACAGCCTGGGCGGTATGACCATGCAGGCGTGGGCCGGTCGCCATCCCGAGCAGGTGCCTGCCCGTGCGGCGGCCGTGCTGCTCACCAATACCGCGTCCGCGGATCTGATCGCCGAGACCACGGTGGTGCCGAGCTTCGGCCCCGAACTGGCCCGCCGCCTCCCCTTCCTGATTGGCCTGCTGGCCCTGAGCGCTCCGCTCCCGCTGCCGCCGGTCGTGCCGATTCCCTGGGTACTGCGCCGCCAGATCATGACGCTGGCCGCGGTCGGCGATATCGCCCTGTTCTCGCACAACATCGTGCGTTCCTGCCCGGCGGCCGTGCGCGGTCGCTTCGGCACCCTGCTGTCCTACCTCGATGTGGGTCGGGGCGCGCTGAACTTCACCGTGCCGACCACGGTCATCGCGGGCGAGTTCGATTTCATGACCCCGCCGGTGCATTCCGAGCGCATTGTCGACATGCTGCGTGAGGTGGGCTCTTTCGACGGCTACCGCATTCTTCCTACCGGACATCTCGGCAATGTCGAGGCATACGAGCGGTTCAACGCCGAACTGGCTCGGGTTGCCAAGGCCGCCTTCACGATTCCGGCCGCCGTCGGCGCGTAGAACGCTCGCGCGGGAGCGCGGATGCCCGTGCGACAACGGCGTCGCGCGGGCATTCGGCATCTCGGGACCGGCATATTCGGGGACGAAACTGTGTTGTAGGTAACAGTCGCCCCGATTTTCCGGACGAATGCCGTTGCGGCGGAACGGGTAATCAATCAGGGCGGCCGCATACGACCGAGTGTCACGATTCGGGTGCTTGCTATTGCTAGCACCGGTGCTTGCTGGGTAGTGTGCCGTAGGACACAAAGGAGTGCTCATGCTGGTGAAGCTGCCTGAAGCGGTGACCGACCTCCGGGCCGACGCGCTGACCGCCCCGTACCGGGCCAGACTGCGGGCTCGGACGTACGCGACCGAGTCGTTCAACGCACCGCGAATCGCCCCCGACGTCATTCCCGTCACCACGCGCGACGGCGCGAAGCTGCGCGTGCACGCCTACGGCCCGGCCGATCGCGATGTGCTGATCTTCGCGCACGGCTGGTCGTGCAGCCTGGAGTACTGGTACCCGCAGATCAACGCCTTCGCCGGTGACTACCGAGTGGTCTCCTTCGATCAGCGCGGCCACGGCGAAAGCGACCTGGGCACGCGCGGTTTCAGCGACGCCCAGTTGGCCGACGACTTCTCCGACATCTTGGACGCGGTGCTGCGTCCCGGCCAGCGCGCGGTGCTGGTGGGACACAGCATGGGCGGCATGACCATTCAGGCGTGGGCCAAGCACTACCCGGAACAGGTGGCGCAGCGGGCCAGGTCGGTCCTGCTCGCTACCACCGCGGCGGGCCGAATCTCCGCCCGCGCCACCGTGATTCCGCTGTTCAACGATCTGATTCCGGCGCCGCGCCTGATGGCGCTGGCGCTGTTCGGCACGCCGGTTCCACTGCCGGGCGGCCCGGCGGTGAACCTGATCGCCAAGTCGCGGCTGCTGACTCCGTCGGCCACCACCGACCAGGCGGCCTTCGGTCTGTCCATCGTGCGCTCGTGCCGTCCGTCGGTGCGCGCCGCCGTGGCCCGCGGCCTGATCGACCTGGATATCAACGGCGCCGCCGCGGATCTGTGCGTACCCACCACCGTCATGGCGGGCTCGCACGACCGGCTGCTTCCCGAGATCCACTCCCGCGAGATCGCCGACACCCTCTCGGCGGCGGGCAATCTGGAGCGCTACGTGATCCTGCCGACCGGCCACCTGCCGAATATCGAGGCCGTCGACGAGTTCAATACCGAGGTCGACCGCATTATTCGCATCGGCCGTCGCGGACGTATCGCCGCCGCCGGATAAGACGCGGTTCGCGCGCTGTCGGCCGTGTGTTGTCGCGCGCCTTCGCCGCTGTGCTGTCGAGCGCCTTCGCCGCTGTGCCCCACACGGGTTCGTGGGCGCGGCGGCGAAGGCCTTACCGGCGAACGTCGTGCTGCCGTGCCGTTACCGGCGGCGGGGGATCACCCCTCATGAGAAGACGACGGTGCGACGGCCGTGGACCAGCACCCGGCCCTCGAGGTGCCAGCGCAGCCCGCGCGCCAGCACCACGCGCTCGATATCGCGCCCCTGCCGGACCATATCGCGCACGGTGTCGGCGTGGTCGATGCGAATGACGTCCTGTTCGATGATCGGTCCCGCGTCGAGTTCGGCCGTCACGTAGTGGCAGGTCGCGCCGATCAGCTTCACGCCGCGCGCGAACGCCTGGTGATACGGGCGCGCGCCCACGAACGACGGCAGGAAGCTGTGGTGGATATTGATGGCGCGCCCCGCCCAGTGCTCGCACAGTTCCGGCGGCAGCACCTGCATGAACCGGGCCAGCACCACGGCGTGCGGATCGTGCACGTCCACCAGTTCGCGCACCTGCTCGAAGGCCGGGCCGCGGTCGGCGGGGTCCTTGGGGAAGGGCACGTGGTGGAATTTCACGCCGTGCGCCTCGGTAATGGCGGCCAGGTCGGGGTGGTTGCCGATCACGGCCTCGATGGTGGCGGGCAGTTCGCCCATGGTGGCGCGGCCGAGTAGGTCGTGCAGGCAGTGCCCGTCCTTGCTGACCAGCAGGACGGCGCGGCGCTTGGCCCCGGAGTCGTGGACCTGCCATTCGGTCTCCGGACCCAGTTCGGCCGCCACGGCGGTGAACCGGTCACGCAGTTCGTCGAGGCCGAACGGCACCGTGGCCGCCTCGATGGCCTGCCGCGTGAAGAACCAGCCGGTCTCGAAATCGGAGTGGTAGCCGGCCTCCACGATCGACCCGCCGAAGTCGGCGATGAAGGAGGTGATCCGGGCGATGATGCCCGGACGGTCCGGGCAGCCCAGGGTCAGCACATAGCGCCGATCATCGGTGGCAGCGGCAGAACTCATACCGGCCATCCTCCCAGGGACGGCACTGTGACCTCCGTCAGGGGCGAGCCGCCCCGGTTCACAATTCGTAGAACGGGTCGGCGTAGCGGAACTCGCCGCTGATCTCGTCCTCGTACGCGCTCAGCGGCCGCACCTGGAAATGCGACGCCCATTCGGGATTGTCCGGCACGATGCTCAGCCGCGCACCGGGCACGAAGCCGAATCGCGGGTAGTAGTCGAGACTGCCCAGCAGGCCCACCAGGGGCTCGTCGAGTGCGTCGGCCGCGCCCAGCGCCGCGTGCATGAGGGCCGCGCCGATGCCGCCGCTCTGGAATTGCGGCAGTACGCCGATCGGGCCCAGCGCCAGCACCGGGAACGGCCCGACCGCGGCCCGGGTGAGGCAGATATGGCCGGCCACGCGGTCCTGAATCTCGGCCACCATGGTCAGCGTGGGCATCCATCCGGAGTTGTCGCGCAGCCGCCGCACCAGATCGACCTCGGGGGGATCGGCGAGGGCCGCCGGTGCGCCATCGTCCGGCCAGGGCTCGCCGTGGGCGTTGGCGTACTGGGCGGCGAAGGCGTTCCGGTGCACCGCGGCGATGGCGGCGACGTCGCCCGGACGCTCGCGACGAATCAGCACACCTACGAGTGTGCGGGACAGCGGTCCGCACTCGCAATGAAATTGCCACCGATATGCCAAACTCACAGCCCATGGCACAGCTTTCCCGCCGGGACGTCGCGGCACTGATCGATCACACCCTGCTCGCACCGGAGGCGACCGCCGCGCAGGTGGCCGCGCTCGTGGACGAGGCCCGCGACCTCGGCGTCTTCGCGGTCTGCGTGTCGCCGTCCATGCTGCCGCTGCGCGCCCCCGGTCTGGCGGTGGCCACCGTCGCGGGTTTCCCGTCCGGTAAGCATCATTCGCTGGTCAAGGGCACCGAGGCGCGGTTGTCGGTGGACCAGGGCGCGGACGAGGTGGATATGGTCATCGACGTCGGCGCGGCGGTGGCGGGGGATTTCAACGCGGTGCTGGGCGACATCATCACGGTGCGCGAGGCCATCGGGGACCGCGCGCTGCTCAAGGTGATCATCGAATCGGCGGCTCTCACCGATGCCGCGATCGTGGAATGCTGCCGGGCTGCCGAACGCGCCGGAGCCGATTTCGTGAAGACCTCCACCGGTTTTCATCCCTCCGGTGGGGCGAGCGCGCACGCGGTGCGGTTGATGGCCGAGACGGTCGGCGACCGTTTGGGTGTCAAGGCCAGCGGCGGCATCCGCACCGCCGAGGCGGCGGCGGAGCTGATCGCGGCGGGAGCCACCCGGCTGGGGCTGTCGCGCTCACGCGAGGTGCTGGCCGGGTTCCCGGACTGACCCGACCTCGCGGGCTGGCTCGATCACGCGGCCGCCCTGACCCACCCCGCGGCCCCGACCCTGCGGCGACGAATCGTCGCGCACCACGGCACCAGACCAGGTGCGATCCCCAGGTGGGCGTGATCTACCGCGGTGAGCGCGTTCCGCCGCACAACGCTCACCGCCGCAGCCCGAGGGAGTGCCAGCGAGCAGGAACGGTCGCTCCGGCATCCTGCGGGTGCCGGTGCAACCGGCCCGTTGGACGCGGGAGCCGGCACACACCCGCTCGCGGTGTGAGTGCCGGACGCCCGAGAATGGCGCTGTCGAAACACCCGTCAACTCGGGCATCTCAACAGGCTGTGTCAGCAGCGGAAGTCGGAGGAATCGCCCTGCGCGGCAGGCAGTTCGGTCTTGCCGCCCGCGAGCAGCACGCGCAGGCCGCTGTCGGTGACCTGGACCTCGGTGGGTTGCAGCCCCATCGGGTAGCTCTGCAGGCTCTCCGCCATCAGGTCGACGATGCCCTCGACCAGATCGGTGGGCAGGCCGAAGCCGAGCAGCGAGGCCGCTTCGGTGGTGACCTCCACCCTGCCGCCGACCACCTGGGGCTTGACCTCGAGGCCAGCGAGTCCGCCCAGCACCGCGAAGGTCAGCGTGTCCTTGGTCGGATTGGACTCGACGCCGGACACCAAGCCGCCCAGGGTTTTCGAGATGCCGTCGTTGCTCCAGGTGACGTCGGCGGAAGAGCTGCCGATGGTGCCGCCGCCGCGTCCGTTGTCCACCACCTCGATGTCGTTGAACTTCGCGTGCACCACCATGCCCACGGCGGGACCGAATTTGGTGTCGTCGCTGTTCACCGTCACCGACGACACCTTGCCGTCGAACATGGTGATGAGCATGGGTTTGGCCCCGAAGGACACGTCGATCCTGGACCCCATCTCCTGTTCGAACTGGGAGGTGATGCAGTTCTCCACGGTGCGCCGCGCGTAGGCCTCACCACCGGCCAGGGCGGCGATGGCGAGCAGCGAGACCACGACGGCGACGATGAGCAGGGTGCGACCACGCATCCAGGACGAACCTCCTCCGGAGCCAGCGGCATTCGGCCCCACCGGTGGCGGGGGAGTGGTCGGCGGCTGCTGTTCGCCGCCGGGTGCCGCGCCCGCCGCCAGCGCGGCCGCGTCGAAGGTCTCGGTGCCGTACGGTCCCAGCGCCGCGGTGTCCTGGCGGCCGGACGGGTACGGACCGCCGGTCGAGCCGAGCACCGCAGTGTCCTGGTGGCCAGAAGTGTCCTGGTGGCCGGACGGATTCGGACCGCCGGTCGGGGCGAGCACCTCGGTGCGGTGATCGGTCGGATTCTCCTGCGCCCCGCGCATTCCGGCGTGCTGCGGGTACGCGGCATCGGGGGAGTTGCCCAGTACCTCGGTGGGTGCCGAGTCGGACACGGACACACGGCCGGGGAATGCCTTGGTCGTGTCGTTGTTTCCGGCTGCCGTCGTGTTCGCGCCGAGGACCTCGGTCGGTGCCGAGTCAGACACGGACGCACGGCCGCCGAACGCTACGGTGGTGTCGTCCTGTCCGACGCCCTGGTGTGCGCCGAGGACCTTGGTCGGTGCCGAGTCGGATACCGACTTGCCGCTCCCGAATGCCTTGGTGGTGTCGTCGGTTACGGTCGCGCCCGATGCTCGCGGCGGTGCGGAGTCGGACGCGCCGCCCCCGGGGACCTCGGTGGCGTGGTCGCTGCCGGATGCTTCGGGTCTGTGTTCGGCGGTGGTGTCCGGTAGGGCGGTGCCCGGCTCGTGGCTCACTTCGTTTCCGGTGCCGCCGACCAGGGTGGCGTCCGGGTCCGAGGCGTGAGGCGCGCCGGTATCGCGCTCGGCCGCGTCGTCCGAGGTGGGTTTCGAGCTCATGGGGGCGATTCTTCCCGAGGTTTCTGTGCGGGCTCTGTGCTTCCGATGAGGTGTTGACCGAACCTGGGCGGAATGTGACATAACGCACAACCCCCGGCGTAACCTGTTTCACATGGCTGGGGAAGCCGCAGCGGAGCGGGATTTCGGGCGCGGATGGCAGGCGTTGCGGCAGCTGGCCGGCCGGCACGCGGGGTATTTCACGACCCGGCAGGTGCTGCGCACCGGCTGCGAGGTCCAGGTCCGCGACGGTTTGCGGGACGGCACGGTGTCCCGGGCCGGAGTGGGCCTGCTGCGCCTGACCGACTGGCCCGACGGCCCGCTCGACGAGTACGCCATGTGGTCGGCCTGGTTCGACGGCGCCGCCGCGGTCTCCCACCACAGCGCCGCCGAACTGCACGGTCTGGGTCGGCTGCGCCCCCGCTACGTCCACATCTCCGCCGGGGTGGGCCGCTTCCCGCTCTCCCCCCGCCTGGTGGTCCTGCGCCGCGCCCTCACCCGCTCCGACATCCAGTCGGCGGGCGCGTTCCTGGTCACCACCCCGCTGCGCACGGTCCTCGATCTGGCCGAGACCGGCATCGGCCAATCCGCCCTCGACGAAGTGGTGGCCGACGCGGTCGCCATCGACCGCTGCGCCAGCACCGACATCCGCACCGCCTGCACCGCCCTCCCCCCACTCACCGCCGCCCGCCTGCACCGCGCCCTCGCCCGCGCCTGACCACTGCGGCATGGCGAGTCCGAAGCGGTAGGTCATGGCATGTGGGGGTCGCGTCGTCGGCGGGGTCGCGCCGGAATCCGGTTCGTGGCATGGTGACTGATCATGGGGAAGGTCGGCTGTGGTGCGTGGGATCTGAGCTTTCCCCCGGGGCCGCCGGATCGGGTCGCCGATATGTTCACCGCCGCGGTGGTGGCCGATGCGGTACGGCGGTTCGACGCGGATCTGGCGCAGTCGGTGGAGACGTCCCGGGATTGGCGGCGCGGATATCGCGGGGTGTTTCGCGGTGTGACGGCGTTGGCGGTGTCCGCGCCGGCGATGTCGCTGGGTATCGCCCAGGAGGGGTTGGCGTCGCTGCGCACCATGCTGCGGTTCGCGGCGGGCCGTCGGGTGACCGCGCTGCGGTCGGTGAACGTGGCCGTGGAGGCCGACGATACGGATCTGGCCACCGGACGCGTGGACGGTGCGGCCGAGCCGGTGCGGCGGCTGGAGGTGCCGTATCGCGGAGAGGTGTTGGCGGAGGAGCGGTTACGGCGGCAGCTGGCGAGCTGGCAGCGCGACGGCATCGTGGAGCCCGGTTTCGCGACAGCGGTGGAGCGGGTCATCGACCATCCGGAGTGGCTGCCGCTGCCCGGTTTCCGGCTGACGGTGGTGGGCGCGTCCGCGCATCTCGCGCCCCTGCGGCCGCTGTTGTCCTGGGGCGCGGATGTTTTGGCGGTGGACCGTCCGGGCCGCTCCCGCTGGGATCGCCTGCACGCCGTGGCGCGATCGCGCGCGGGCTCGCTGCGTTTCCCGCTCACCGAGTCCGGCCCCGGCGCGGATCTCACCAAACACTTTCCGACGCTGGTTCGTTGGATTCTCGCCCATGCCGACGCCCGCCCGGTGCTGGGCCTGTATGCGAGCAATCCGGGCGCGGCCGGGGTGCGGCTGTCCGCGGCGGCCGATGTACTCGCCGAGGCGGTGCGGCGCGCCCGCCCGGATACCGCGCTCGCCTATCTGGGCGCGTCCACCGACTGTTACGCGGTGCCCCCGCCGGTGCTGGCGGCGGCGCGGGAGCGCTCGACCGGCGGGGGAGTGCGCGGCACGGTGCAGGACGCGCTGCGCCGCGTGACCCCCTGGCCGGTGTATCACCCGAACTATCCGGAGCCGGTCCGCACCGAGGACGGCGCGGAATGGGGCCTGTTCGACAATCTCCCGACCATTCTCGGCCCGGATTACGCCCTGGCCCAGCGTCTTCCGCGCTGGCGCGCGGTGCTGACCCGCGCCGCCGGTGGCACGGTCTCGTATACGGTCGCTCCGCCGGCCTGGCCCACCGATATTCGGGAGGCCACGCTGCGCCCGATCACACTGCGCGGCGTCGACCATTACGGCATCGAGGTCTTCGAACCGTCCACGGCCCGCGTCCTGCTGGCCGCCAAACTGGTGGCCGACCTGTTCGACCCGGCCCAGGACTCCGAGGCCAACCCCGAAGCCCTGTTCACCACCGGTGCCGCGCACGGCGGCCTGTGGCGGCAGCCCTTCCAGCCGAGTTCCCTGCTGGCTCCCTCCACCCTGCTCGGCTGCCTGGACGCGGTGCGCGACTTCGGCGAACGCCACCTGCGCCCGCGCTGACGACACCCTCGCCGAACTACGCGCCCGCCGTTCGCTCGACTCCGCGTCCGCCGTTCGCTCGACTCCGCGCCGCTGCGGTCCCGGTCCACACGGAGTCGGCCACCCACAAGCGGCTGCTCACCGCCATCCGCGCGGTGCCGATCTGCACGGGTGGTGCGGCCTGCACGGGTGGTGCCCCCGCACGCCGGTCCGGCTGCTCGCCGGATTCCACTCACCTCGGCGCGACGTCCGCCCATGGCACCGACAGCACACAGTCGCGCATCCGTCGCCGATACCCCCGCAGCGGAAACCCTTGCTGCCGTAACAGTTCCGCTGCGTGCCGCCACCGCACCCGTGGCCCGAACACCGCCAGCGGCGCGGCACGGGCCCACGCCCGATCGGCGGCGCTGAGCAGCGTGTGGATGGGTTCGCCCGGGATATTGCGGTGGATCAGGACTTTCGGGAGTCGTTCGGCGAGGTCGGAGGGTTTCTCGATATCGAACGGATCCCAGGCGAGGGTCAGTGAGAGCGGTCCGGCACGGTCGAGCAGCACCCAGGCGCACCGCCGCCCGAGTTCGTCGCAGGTGCCGTCCAGTAGCAGCCCGCCGGGCGCGAGATTGCCGAGGATGGTGTTCCACGCCCCCGGCACGGCCGATTCCGGATACTGCCGCAGCACATTGAAGGCCCGCACCAGATCCGGCCGCAGGCCCGCCAATTCGAAACCCCCGCGCGCGAATTCGACGCCGTCGCGGCCGGGCACCACCCGATCGGGGTCGATCTCCAGCCCCACCACGCGGATATCGGCGCGCACCGTCCGCAGCCGCGCGGCCAGTTCCAGCGTGGTGACCGGCATGGCCCCGTAGCCGAGGTCCACGACCAGCGGCCGCGTCGCGGCCAGTAGCCGCCCGGTTACCAGTTCGTCGTGGACCAGCCACCGGTCACCGCGCCGCAGCCGGTTGATGCCGGTGGTGCCGCGCGTGATGGTGCCGATGGGCTTGGCTAGTGGACGGGTTTCAGCTCGTCCAGCCACCGCTGTGTCATTTCGGCTTCCGCCCGGAACAGGTCGATCAGGTTCACGAGCAGCAGTTGTTCGAGCTTGGTTCCGAAGAACGGGATGTGCACCTGCGCCCGGGAGGAGATGCGCAGGGTGCAGCCGATCTCGGTGGGGAACAGGTGCAGTTTCCCCCCGAGCGTGCCCGGCCCGTTCGGGATTTCCGCTGTATAGGTGCCGTGCACCTCGGGTCCGAAGGGGTCGTAGTGCTCGGTGCGGGTGATGGTCATATCACCGCGCATGACGGTCTGCGCCATGGGCGGCAGCATGTCGCGCGGCAGCACATGGCGTAGCACCACGTCGATGCCGTCGTCGCCCGCCGTCAGGTTCACCACGTCGTTGGGTGAGTATTTCCGCATCTCCTCGATCCGCGCATCCCAGTAGGCGCGGCTGGACAGAGCCGTGTAGACCTCTTCGGTGGTGTGCAGCGGATAGCGGGCGGAGTAGTCGAGTCGGCGGGCCATGAGCGGTGAGGTTACCGGCGGATAGCCGCGGTCAGTGCGAAGACAGCCAATTGTCGGTGAACTCGGCCTCGCGGACCAGCAGGTCGGTCAGGTTCTCCTGGATGGCGGCTTCGATCTTGCGGCCGAAGAGCGGGATCTTGACCTCGATACTGCCGTCGACCACGTAGCTGGAGCCGGTGCCGTCCGCGCTGAGCGTGAGCGTGCCGCTCACCTCGGCGGGCGCGCCGTCGACCCGCGCGGTGAAGGTGCCCGACGAGCCGTTCCAGACCTCGGTCCGCGGAATGACCAGCCCGTCCGGTTTGATCGCGGTGATCTGGGCGGGCAGATCCGCGGGGGGAATGGTCTGGACGAGCTCCACGTGCACCCGCTCGCCGTCGATGGCGATGGATTCGATGCGCGCGTTGACGCCGCCGACCTGCTCGACGCGGTCCTTCCAATACTGCTCATTGGCGAAGGCCGCGCGTACGGAGGCGGCGGAGTGGGCGGAGCGCCCGGTGAAGGCCAGAGGTGTCGCCATGGGGGGACACGCTACCGTCTGTGCCTGTGCGTACTTCTCGGGTGGTGCCGTTCGAGCACCTGCGGGACATGCTGGCGACGACCGGCGCGCGACTGCGCGATGCGGTGCCGCTGGCGGAGCTGACGACCCTGCGGGTGGGCGGCCCGGCCCCCGTCGCGGATTGCGCCACCACGGAGGCGCTGGTGGCGACGGTCCGCGCCCTGGACGCCGCCGACATCCCGGTGCTGCTGGTCGCGGGCGGCTCGAACCTCCTCGTCGCGGATGAGGGGTTCCCGGGCGTGGTGGTGCGCATCGCCAATGCGGGAGTGCGCATCCTGACGGGCGCGGACGACGCCGTTGCCGCCGTCGCCGGGAACGATGCGCGCGCTGCGGCCATCCGCACGGATGCCGAGACCGGTGCGGTCGTCGCGACACCCGCGGCCGGTGGGATCGGCGTGACCGATGTGCCAGGTGGGGGCGATGTGGTGCGCGTAATCGCCGAGGCGGGTGCGAACTGGGATGCCGTGGTGGCCGAGACGGTGGTCGCCGGGTACGGCGGTCTCGAATGCCTGTCCGGCATCCCGGGTTCCGCCGGTGCGACCCCCGTGCAGAATGTCGGTGCGTACGGCGTCGAGGTCGCGAATCTGCTCACGCGCGTGCGGCTGCTGGATCGCGCGTCCGGCGAGATCACCTGGGTGCAGCCGTCCGAGCTCGGTTTCGGCTATCGCACCTCGGTGCTCAAGCACAGTGATCACGCGGTCGTGCTGGCCGTCGAATTCGCCCTGCGTGCCGACGGTTCCAGCGCACCCCTGCGCTATCGCGAGCTGGCCGCCGCCCTCGGTGCCGAGGAGGGGGAGTCCCGTCCCGCCGCCGAGGTCCGCGCGGCGGTGCTGCGGTTGCGCGCGGGCAAGGGCATGGTGCTGGATCCGGCCGATCACGACACCTGGAGCGCGGGTTCGTTCTTCACCAATCCGGTGGTGCCCGCCGCCCGTGTCGAGCAGGTGCGCGCGGCCATCACCGCACAGGTGGGTCCGGATGTGGCGGTGCCCACCTATCCCGCCCCGGACGGCGTGAAGTTCTCGGCGGGCTGGCTCATCGAGCGCGCGGGTTTCGCCAAGGGTTTCCCGGACGAGTCCGCCCCCGCCCGGCTGTCCACGAAGCACACCCTGGCCTTGACGAATCGCGGTGCGGCCAAGGCGTCGGATGTGGTCGCGCTGGCTCGCACGGTCCGCGACGGGGTGGCCGAGCGCTTCGGCATCCGCCTGGAACCGGAGCCCGTCACCGTCGGCCTGACGCTCTGAAAGGGTGGCGTTCCCCACGGTCCGCGCAGCCCGGGGGCCGCGGTATCGAGGGGTAACTTGGCGTAAGTGAGCAATCGAGGAGGATCCGCCAGACGAGTGGCCACGGTGCTGACCGCGTTTCTCGCCGCGGTCGCGCTGCTGGCCGGATGTTCATCGGATAAGGGTGACGGCCCGCAGGCCCCCGCGGGTCCCGTCGCAAAGGTGACAGTCGACCCCGGCGACGGCGCCGGCGATGTCAACCCCACCGCACCCGTCTCGGTCTCGGTGGCCGGCGGCCGCATCGACCAGGTGGCCCTGACCAACCCCAACGGCAAACAGGTCACCGGCGAGTTCAACGCCGACCACACGGCGTTCACGGTGACCGAGCCGCTCGGCTACGGCGTCACCTACAGCTGGTCGGGCACCGCCACCGGCACCGACGGCAAGCCGGTGCCGATCGACGCGAAGTTCACCACGGTGCGACCGGAGTCGACGGTGTCGGCGACCATCAATATCGGCGACGGCCAGCAGGTCGGCATCGCCGCGCCGATCATCGTGCAGTTCAGCAAGCATGTCGAGAACAAGGCGGCGGTGGAGCGGGCCATGACGGTCAGCACCGATCCCGGCGTGGAGGGCTCGTGGGCGTGGCTGCCGGATGACAACGGCGGCTCTCGCGCGCACTGGCGTCCGCGCGAGTACTGGACGCCCGGCACCACGGTGGACCTGCAGGCCAAGCTGTACGGCATGGATATGGGCGACGGCGCGTACGGCGCGGCCGATATGAGCTCGAACTTCAGCATCGGCCGCGCCCAGATCGTCAAGGCCGACGCCCCCAGCCACCGCATGCGGGTGGTGCGCGACGGCCAGGTCGTCTTCGATTTCCCGGTGAGCTACGGCGAGGGCAATGAGGACCGCAATGTCACCCGCTCCGGCATCCACGTGGTGACGGAGAAGTACGAGGACTTCATGATGTCGAATCCGCCGTACTACGAGAACGTGCGGGAGCGCTGGGCGGTGCGCATCTCCAACAATGGCGAGTTCATCCACGCCAATCCGGAATCGCTGTCGGCGCAGGGCAATACGAATGTCACCAACGGCTGCATCAATCTGAGCCCGGGAGATGCGCAGGCGTACTTCCCGACCGCGCTGTACGGCGACCCGGTCGAGGTGACCGGCACCCGCATCCAGCTGTCGGCGGCGGACGGCGACATCTACGACTGGACCATCGACTGGAACACCTGGAAGAGCATGTCGGCGTTGCAGGGCGATCCCGCCCCTGCCGTCTCGGCCACTCCGGTGCCGCCCGGCCCGCCGCGCGCCAACTGAACCCTGGTCGTTCGACCTGCTGATCGCGGGCCCGCCGACTACCGTTGACGCGGTAGTGAGGAGGGCCCGTGATCGTTGCGGGAGCGGGGCCGATACGCCCGTTGAGTCCATCGGAGCGATGGTTCTGGATCATCGACCGCATATCTCCGTCCAACTGCATCGGGCGGATTCGCGTACATGGTCGGATCGAGCCGGGTCGCCTGGAGCATGCGGCCGCCGCCCTGGTGGCCGAATACCCGCTGCTGCGAGTCGGAGTCGAGCACGGCGCGGCCTTCGCCCCACGCTTCGTCGCGCTCGCCGACCCACGGCTTCCCGTGCGACGCGTGCGGACCGACGATCCCGAAGCCTGGCGACCGGCGGTGGACGCCGAACTGGCGCAACCGTTCGACACCACCACCGGCCTGGCGCGGGCGGTCGACATCGTGCACGCGGCCGCTACCCCGGCGGAGCACCACGACATCCTGCTGACCGTCTCCCATGTGCTCCTCGACGGCCGCTCCCTGGTCACCCTGCTGCGCAAGCTGATCGACTACGCGGCGGACGGCGGGGCGTGCGAAGACTCGGAACCCGACCCCGTGACTTCCGAGTCCGCGTCGACCGAGTCCGCGTCGACCGAGCCTGGAGCCCACCGCGCCGGATCGGGAGTAGGCCACGCGGCGTCGGGTTCGAATGCCGTCACCGGCGCTGCCGCGTCTCCCGTGCCGGAACGCGAGTTCTCCGCGTGCGGTCCGCCCTACGCCGTCGCGGAAACCGATTCTGTCGGGTGTGCTGTCGGGCCCACGGTGGGAGTTTCCAGAGTCGGGGGTGGTGCCGGGGCCGCCGTGCCGGAATCCGGCGTTGCCACCGGTGCGGCCGGACCCGTTGCGCCGGGAGCGGCGTCGAGCGGCGTCTCGCCCACCGCGGCGGAATCCGACCCCGCATGGCGTGGTCACTCACCCCCGGCACCCGCCACCGGATCTTCCGTCACACGGCATCCGACTACTTCGCGTCCACCGGTTCCTCCGGCCGACGATCTCATTCCCCGTGCG
>NZ_JASCXP010000152.1:0-15308 GCF_030010695.1 Nocardia sp. CC201C | reverse complement strand
CCCCGGGGGGGGGGGGGGCCCCCCCCCCCCCCCCCCCCCCCCCCGACACCAGCACCCACTGCGTCGAACGTGACAACTGATCTCGCACGATGCGGGTAACTCCCCGGGTACGCCCAGCATCGGCTCGGCACCCAACGCGGGCACGGATGCACAACAGCCAACGGCTGACAGCCGCCCGCTGAAGATTCGGGGAGGCGGTACAGTCAGGTGCTGTGCCTGCTGCTGCTCCCACCGACTCGGCGACGCTCGAGGCGCCCACCGCCGACTCCCCGGTGCCGCTAGTGTCGGACTCCCAGTCGTTCCGCCGTGCGTTCAAGGACTTCCGCCAGGGCTTCTCCCAGCGCGAGTTGTGGCTGTCGCTCGGCTGGCAGGACATCAAGCAGCGCTACCGCAGATCGGTGCTCGGGCCGTTCTGGATCACCATCGCCACCGGGTTGCAGGCGGCGGCCATGGGCATCCTCTATTCGACCCTGTTGGATCAGCCGCTGCGCGAGTATCTGCCGTATGTGACGGTAGGCCTGATCGTGTGGGGTGTGATCTCGGCGAGCATCCTCGAGGGCTCGGATGTGTTCATCGCCAACGAGGGGCTGATCAAGCAGTTGCCCTCGGCGTTGAGCGTGCACGTCTACCGCCTGGTGTGGCGGCAGTTCCTCTTCTTCATCCACAATGCCGGGATCTACGTCCTGATGCTGGTGCTGTTCGGCGTGTGGCGGAATCTGGACTGGACCGTCCTGCTGGCGATTCCGGGAATCCTGCTGCTGTTCCTGAACGCCATGTGGGTGACCATCTTCTTCGGCATCTTCAGCACCCGCTACCGCGATATCGCGCCGATCCTGGGCAGCACCACGCTCATGCTGTTCGTGCTCACCCCGGTCATGTGGACCACCAAGGCGCTGCACGATCAGGGCGGCGCGGTGAGCGAGCGCGCGAAACTGGTCGAGCTGGTGCCGACGTATCACTACCTGGAGATCGTGCGCGCCCCGCTGCTGGGCGATCCGATCTATCTGCGCAGCTGGATAGTGGTGTCGGCGATCACCCTCCTCGGCTGGGCGGTGGCGATACTGGCTATGAAGCAATTCCGTTCCCGCGTCCCGTACTGGGTGTGATGGCATGACCGAACATGTGAGTATCGAGACCCAGAACGCGTGGGTGGAGTTCCCGATCTTCGACGCCAAGTCGCGGTCGCTGAAGAAGGCGTTCCTCGGCAAGGCGGGCGGCGCGATCGGGCGCAACCAGTCCGATGTGGTGGTCGTGGAGGCGCTGCGCGACATCTCGCTGTCCTTGAAGGAGGGCGACAAGGTCGGTCTGGTCGGCCACAACGGTGCGGGCAAATCGACGTTGCTGCGGCTGCTTTCGGGCATCTACGAGCCGAGTCGCGGCACCGCGCGCATTCGCGGCCGCGTCGCGCCGGTCTTCGATCTGGGCGTGGGCATGGATCCGGAGATCTCCGGGTACGACAACATCATCATCCGCGGCCTGTTCCTCGGGCAGACCCGCAAGCAGATGCTCGCCAAGATCGACGAGATCGCCGAATTCACCGAGCTGGGTGACTATTTGGAGATGCCGCTGCGCACCTATTCCACCGGCATGCGGGTGCGCTTGGCTATGGGCGTGGTCACCTCCATCGACCCGGAAATCCTGCTGCTGGACGAGGGCATCGGCGCGGTCGACGCGGAATTCATGAAGAAGGCGCGGGTGCGCCTCCAAGAACTCGTTTCACGTTCGGGCATCCTGGTATTCGCCAGTCATTCGAACGAATTTCTTGCCCAGTTGTGCGATTCGGCATTGTGGATCGACCACGGGCATGTTCGGATGCACGGCGGAATCGAAGAAGTGGTGCGCGCCTACGAGGGCGACGAAGCCGGGGATCACGTGGCGCATGTGCTGCGTGAACTGCAACGCGAACGTGAGATGGAGCGAAATCCCGCATGACCGATCAGCATTCGCCGATCTACGACGGTGCCAGGATCATCGCGGTGGTGGTCACCCACAAGCGCCGCGAACTGCTCGCCGAGTCACTGAAGGTACTCAGCGCGCAGACTCGCCCCATCGATCACCTGATCGTGGTGGACAACGGCAACGAACCCGAGGTCGGCGAGCTGGTCCGGGAGCAGCCCATCGAGACCACCTATCTGGGCTCGGAACACAATCTGGGCGGCGCGGGCGGTTTCGCGCTGGGCATTCTGCACGCGCTCACCATGGGCGCGGACTGGGTGTGGCTGGCCGACGACGACGGTCGACCCGAGGGCCCGGAGGTGCTGGAGACGCTGTTCGACTGCGCGAAGCGGCACGGTCTGGTCGAGGTGTCGCCGGTGGTGGCCGATATCGACGAACCGGATCGGCTGGCCTTCCCGCTGCGGCGCGGCCTGGTGTGGCGGCGGCTGCGCTCCGAACTCGGCGAGGAGGATTTCCTGCCGGGCATCGCCTCGCTGTTCAATGGCGCGCTGGTCTCCGCGGAGGCCGTGGATGTGATCGGCGTGCCGGATCTGCGGCTGTTCGTGCGCGGTGACGAAGTGGAGGTGCATCGGCGGCTGGTGCGCTCCGGGCTGCCGTTCGGCACCTGCTTGCAGACCGCCTACCTGCATCCCAACGGGTCGGCGGAGTTCAAGCCGATTCTCGGTGGGCGCATGCACACCCAGTACCCGGACGATCCCGTGAAGCGGTACTTCACCTACCGCAATCGCGGGTATCTGATGTCACAGCCGGGGATGCGCAAGCTGCTGCCGCAGGAGGTGGCGCGGTTCGGGTGGTTCTTCCTGATCCAGCAGAAGGACCCGGCCGGACTCATGGAGTGGCTGCGGTTGCAGCGGCTGGGCCGCCGCGAACAGTTCCACAAGCCGACACCGGAAAAATAGGTTGCGGCCGTCGCCCCGCCGCTGGCAGGGTGATGCCGTTCGTTGTCGGGCTCGCGGTCGGTGACCGCTCGAGGAGAGATGGGAGGTGGATACACATGCGAACGACACCGCGGATTGTCGTGCCGGGGCGGGGTTTCGCCCGGTCGGTATCCATCTCCACTTGCCCGCACTGAGTCCCGGGAAGGGCTCGGTGCCCTATCGAGGACTCTCCCATCATGTCTGTGGTCGATTACGACCTGCTCATTCCCTACGGCTGGACTCCGGCCGTCGCCGCCGACTGCCTGCCGCTGCTCGGCGACACCCTCGTACCGGCCCGTGTGCTGCGCATGGAGCGCAGCGAATGCGAAGTGGCGGTACCGATTTCCGATACCCGACTGCCCGACCGGATGACGGCGGTGGTCGTGCGCGCCCGCTGCCCGCGCGCCGACTCCGAGGTGAGCGGGCTGTGCACCGGCGACTGGGTCGGGCTGGGCAGTGACTCCGGTGCGCGGCCGGATACCCGGCGGATGTTGAACGACGCGGTGGTGCGCATGCTACTGCCGCGCCGCACCGCCATTGTGCGGGCGGCGGTGTCGGGGCATTCGGATTCCCGGGCGCGGTCGGCCGATCAGGTGCTGGCGGCCAATGTGGACACCGTGCTCATCTGTTCGCCCGCCGACGGCGATGTGGATCTCGGGCGGATCGAACGTCTGCTCACGCTGGCCTGGGAATCCGGGGCGCAACCGGTGGTGGTGTTGACCAAAGCCGATGCGGCCGTGACCGTTCCGCTGGAGCAGGTGCGGGCGGTCGCGCCGGGGGCGACGGTGCTGAGCGTCAGCGCGTCGACGGGGCTGGGGATGGATGTGCTCGTGTCGGTGCTGACCGGCACGGTCGCGCTCATCGGTCCGTCCGGAGCCGGAAAATCCACGCTCGCCAACGCACTGCTGGGCGCGGAGGTGTTCGCCACCGATGCCGTGCGCGCGAACGACAAGCGGGGGCGGCACACCACGGTGCACCGGGAGCTGCGCCCGCTGCCCGGCGGGGGCGCGCTGATCGATACGCCCGGATTGCGCTCGGTCGGCCTGTGGGATGCGAGCGCGGGTATCGGCCGCACCTTCAGCGATATCGAATCCCTCGCCGCGGCTTGCCGTTTCAGCGACTGCGCGCACGAACGGGAGCCCGGGTGCGCGGTTCGGGAGGCCCTCGATTCGGGTGCGCTGCCGCAGCGCCGCTTCGACAGCTACCGCAAGCTCTCGCGGGAGAACGAGTGGATGGCGGCGCGGACCGATCACCGGCTGCGGGCCGAGCGCACGAAGGTCCGGCGGGATATCGCCAAGCAGCAGCGGCGCATGTACAGGGACCGCGGCCACCACTGAGGGCGAGAACCGCGACGGTCGGCGGGGGCGCCGCCGACCGTCCGATCTTTCGGCGTCGGGCGCGCGATCACTATGCACCTAGTTGCATATAGACCGACCGTCGCTTAGTGTCCGATTCGGCAGGTTTTCACCCCGTTCGCGTGCCGACGCGCGGATGATCGAAACGGGGCGAAGGCAGACGAACAGGAGTGGTACCCATGACAGACGCTGCGAAGCCGCTGGCGGGCAAGACCATGATCATGTCGGGTGGCAGCCGCGGGATCGGACTGGAGATCGCCCGGCGGGCGGCGGCGGACGGGGCGAACATCACGCTCATCGCCAAGACCGATACGCCGCATCCGAAGCTGCCGGGCACCATCCACACCGCGGCGGCCGAGTTGGAGCAGGCGGGTGGCCAGGTACTCAAGTTCGTCGGCGACGTCCGCGACGACGAGGCGGTGGCCGAGGCGGTCCAGCTCACCACGCAGCGCTTCGGCGGCATCGACATGGTGGTCAACAATGCCTCGGCCATCGACCTGTCGCCCACCGAGGTGCTGCCCATGAAGAAGTACGACCTCATGCAGGACATCAACTGCCGAGGCAGCTTCCTGCTCGCCAAACTCTGCATCCCGGCGCTGAAGGATTCCGCCGCGGCGGGCCGCAACCCGCACATCCTCACCCTGTCCCCGCCGCTCAACCTGGACCCGAAATGGGCGGGCGGTTCGCTCGGCTACACCATCGCCAAATACGGCATGTCGCTCACCACGCTGGGATTGGCCGAGGAACTGCGCAAGTACGGCATCGGCGTGAACTCGCTGTGGCCGCGCACCACCATCGCCACCGCGGCGGTGCAGAACCTGCTCGGCGGAGAACAGATGATCGCCACCTCCCGTACCCCGGACATCTACGCCGACGCGGCCTATCTGGTACTCACCTCTCCGGCCAAGGACACCAGCGGCAATTTCTTCATCGACGACGAGGTGCTGGCGGCACACGGGGTCACCGATCTGGACAAATACCGGGTGGTGCCGGGCGATGGGCCGTTGACCACGGACCTCTTCCTGTGAACGAAACAGCTTGCGGCGCTGCGTAACTGAAATGATCTTCGCCCGATAAACCTTCGGTACGAAAGTTTTCACACCGAAGGAGGTAAATCCTATGGGGCAGAGACGTTTTCTCATCGGGATCGGCACCGCCACACTGTTCGCGGGTGCTGTCGCCATGACGGCACCCGCGGCGACCGCTCAGGAACTCGCGCCGGGCATCTCCTGCGACGGTTTCACCTGTCGCAACGACACCGACGACACGTACCGGATCGACTCGGTCGCGACCTGCGGGGTAGGCGGCAACACGATCTACGACAGTGTGCCGGTATCCACCTATGTATCGCCCCGCGCGACGGTGGACGTGCAGGTGAACTGCCCGGCCTTCACCGAGCCGGGCAGTTGGGAGTCGCAGCCGCCGACGACGCGGCTGGACGGGACCGTGGACGTGCCACCGCCCGTATTCGAGCCGGGTCGCCCGGTGCCGACGTTCGCGCAGACCATCCGTCACGACCACGCCGAGGTCGACAACGATCCGCCCGCCTCGGGCCCCAGCGGCTCCGCCGGCTGATCGAGACGGCCCCGACCCCTCGGCTCTCCGCAGCGCCGAGGGGTCAGGCCGCCGCCCGTGCCTCCCGCTCGGCCAACTCCTTCAGGGTGAGCAGCTGCTTGCGCATCATGATGAAATCGCCGAACGCCAGCGGGACGGTGATGATGCGCGGCCCCCGGAAGAGCACCCGGGCATGCAGGCGGCTGCCCGCGTCCGCGTGCGCGCGCACCGCGTAGGTGACCGCCACGTGCGACGTGCCCAGGGTGATGTGTTCGCCGGGCGTGCAGTCGACGAGGTCGAACGCGCCCATGAAGCGTTGCCCCACCGCCAGATTCGTCAATTCCGGATCGCGTTCCCGGGGACTGCGGCGGCCGAGGTTGTCGAGCAGGTCGTAGCTGTACGGGGAGGCGCGCAGCTGGCACAGCCAGGCGAAGACGACGGCGGGCGGGGCAGCGATGGAGACCGCCCGGTCACAGATCAACGACGGGCTGGAAATCACACTGTCGCAGGGCATTCGAGCGGCGAGTTCGCCGGGGTCGGCACCCCACACCTGCCCGGGTGTCATGACTCGGCCGCCGCCGCGGTGCGACGCACCAGCCGTCGCACGACGAAGGCGTGCGCGCCGGTCCCGACGACCAGGGCACGGTAGATCTTTCCGATGACACCGTGGAATTCGGCCCGGCTCTCGGCGGTGAGCCGGGTGCGGTGCGCGTCCACCTCTTCCAGCCGCCAGATGATGCCGTAGCTGGTGATCCGATTCGCGCCGGTGAGTGTCAAACGTCGGGGCGGCTCGGCCTCGTCGAGCCCGAATCCGTGCGGCAGTGTGCTGAGATCGTCGGGATTACCGCTGGCCGATCGCAGCAGGGCTGCCCAGGTCCGTTCCCGATCGGCGGCGACTATCCTGGAATGCTGATCGATATAGGGCAAACGCTCCATATAGAAGGACTGTACTAGTTCATGGCACCTCCCCGGAAGCACAACACCGACGTGATCCTCGACGCAGCCCGCTCGCTGGTGCTGCGTGACGGCCCGCGCGCGGCCTCGGTGGCCGCCATCGCCGAGGCCAGCGGCGCGCCCGTGGGCACCCTCTACCACCGCTTCGGCAATAGAAACGGGGTTCTCACCGCCGCGTGGATCCGCGCGCTGGAGCGCTTCCAGGCCCGGGTGCTCGAGGCCGCCGCCGTGGACGATCCGATCGAGGCGGCGGTGGCCATCTGCGCCGCCTCCGTCGCCTTCGGCCGCGAATCCCTCGACGATGCCCGCCTGCTGCTCAACCTGAGGCCCAGCGATCTGCTCGACGGGGCACCCGACACGGCGTTCGGCGACCGCCTCACCACCATGAACGCGCCGCTCATCGAGCACCTGCACCGCATTGCCCGCGGCATCTACGGCAGCGACGGCCCGCGCGAACTCGACGCGGTGGCCCGCGCCATCGTCGACCTGCCCTACGCCGCCATCCGCAGGCACGCCCACGGTGACGGCCTGCCCGACTGGCTCGAAGCAGACCTGCCGTCGGCCACCCGCGCCCTGCTCACCGCCGCGCGCTAGGCCGAAAAACTTGGTTGCGGATTCGCTGGCAGGCGTGACAGATTCGATGGGTCGAAGCGTCGCCCGATCGCTGTGGGGGCGGTCCCGCGAAGAACGAAGCGGCCGTGCCCGATCGGACACGGCCGCTTTGCTTTTCAGCGCTCCGAGAGATCGCGTTTCAGCGCGTCGTCACTCGGCGTCGATGCCGTAGAGGCGTTTCCAGTTGCGGCGGCTGGTGAGTTCCGGCATGGCGGCGCGGTAGCGGCGTTGCAGGTCGGGGAGTTCGCGGCGGAGCTGCCGCAGCACCCGGATGGCGCGCAGCAGCAGGCGGCGAGCGGTGGCCTTGTCCCGCTTGCGGATTCGGACGCCGGACTGCGAGGCGTCGGTGACCACCACGTGGTCGAACAGCGAGATGTGCCACCAGTGCGCGTCCTCGCGGGTGACCCCGACCGGTCCGGGCTGAGTGCGGCCGGTCCACTGGGTGATGGCGCGCTTGAACAGGATCAGCAGCGGGCGGCTGGGTTCGCCGCCCGCGCGGCGGATGCCGATGTGCGCGTTGGGAACCGGGGCGGTGGCGGCCGAATGCTTGACGGTCTCCGGATAGTCGGCGCGGGAGGAGCGGGCAGCGGCGAGTGCGGCCTGGCCGCCGTCGCGCAAGGCCTCCGGACCCTTCAGGTAGTCCTCGATGCCCTGGAGAGTGGTGTGCGCCAGGCCGTACTGCATGCCGACCAGGTACTCGCCGATCTCGCGGAGCAGTTGCCGGGTAACGGCTTTGGGGTCCAGGTCGGTGTGCAGCGAGGAGACGATGAGGGAGTTGCGCGAGGAGAAGTAGCGCGCCCAGTCGTCGAAGTCCTTCCAGTAGAAGTCCGCGTGCCAGACGGCGGCGCCCGGCAGGGTGACGGTGACGAAACCGTGCTCGCGGGCGCGCAGACCGTATTCGACGTCGTCCCACTGGAAGAAGATCGGCACCGGCAGCCCGATGCGCGCCACCACCTCGGCCGGGATGAGGCAGGTCCACCAGGCGTTGTACCCGGCGTCCACGCGGCGCTCCTGATGCTTCTTGAGCATGCTGGTGTTGCGCAGCGCCTTCGACACCTTCTGGCCGTGCCGCAGCTTGCCGAGATCGGTCTCCTCCGCACCGACGTTCAGGTAGTCGGGGTTGTAGAGGAACAGCATCTGCGCGCCGACCAGCGTGGGTTCCACGGTCACGTTCGCGAAGGCGTTGAGCCGCAGCACCGTTTCGGGCTCGCACAGGATATCGTCGTCCATGAGGATGACGTCGGCGTGCTCATTGGCCGCCGACACCTCGTAGAGGCCGCGCGTGAAACCGCCCGCCCCACCGAGATTCGGCTGCCGGATGTAGCGCAGCTTGTCGCCCAGCCGCGGCTGGGTCTGCTGGAACAGCGGGCGGTCGGCCACCAGGTCGGTGCCCTGGTCGACGACGTAGACGGCGTCGATGGCATCGAGCACGGTCGGATCCGAGGCCAGCGCCGCCACCGTGTGCGCGCAGTCCTCGGCCCGGTTGAAGGTGCAGATGGCGATGGCCACCGGGCGCACCCGCTCCGGCGCGGGCGCGGTCCACTGCAGATCGCTGATCGACACCTCACCGCCGACGGCGTCGATCTCCAGCCAGATGGCCCCGCCGTCGACATACATGTCCAAGGCGGCGCGCAGCGCGACGCGGCCGCTCTCGCGGGTCTCCGCGGTGGCGACCACGCGCCGGTGCCCCGCGATATCGGAGGCAGCCAGGCGGACCAGCGTCTTGCCCGTCACCTCCAGGGTGAGGGCGGCCTCGACCTCGGTGACCGTGGTCCAGCGCTGCCAGTAGCTGGCGGCGAAACGGCCGAAGTAGGTGTTGGTGTGCGCGCTCGCGCCCTTGGGCAGGCGCAGCGTGAAACGTTCCCGGGTCGCCTTGCCGCCCTTGACGACCGCGTACAGATCGTCGCTGATACGCGGCGCGGGGCCGGTGAAGACACCGCGCGCCAGCACGAGGCGCTCCGGTGCGGCGTGATCGGCACGCAAGGCCTCCGGTGCGGCCACGGCCTCCCGGTCGCTGATCTCGGTCACGGCCTGCCCACCCGACTGGTCCACCATGAATCCCTTATCCCTCGATTTACCACAGAACGAATTACCACAGGAACCGGCTCAACCATGACGTGGACGCAGTTCCACGAACGCGCTCGGCGGGGCGAGAATATCAATGCGTCCGCCGCCGAGCACCGTGAACCCGCGCTAGCCGTCATTGTCGCGCGGGCCGGTGAAAACGAACTTCCCGTACGCCCAGAATCGGAAGCCCATGGCCACCGCCTGGCCCACCAGAGTTCCGGAGATGTTGTCCGCCAAGGGACTGTCGAGCCCGAGCACATAGCGGGAGAAACCCAGACAGCTCAGTTGCAGTCCGATGGCCATGACATTGAGCAGGGCGTAGACGAGGATGTGGCGGGTGCCGGTCTCGCCCCCGTGATCGGAGTAGGTCCACCATTTGTTGCCGAAATAGGTGACGACGGTGGCCACGCCGATGGCGATGATCTTGGCGGGCAGCGGGGCGTGGAACAGCGGGCCTTCGCCACCCCAGAACACGAGCACGTTGTAGGTGCCCGCGTCGACCAGGAATCCGATGGCGCCGACCACCAGGAAGGCGCCGCCCTTACGCAGGAACGCGCGCGCCTTGCCGGTCAGGGACACGCCTCGATCCGGCTCGGTGACCGTGGGCTCACTCGTGGACACCGGGCCGACGGTACCGCAGAAACGGAGATCCGCGATCCGTCGCGGGCGCGAGACCGTCCGACCGCGCACACCCGGCCCGGCGGCGGCAGCAGGGCCGTCGTACGGCGAGTCGGAACCGACACGCGAGGCATGCGGGCTCGGGGTGCGGGTAAGCCGGAGGGATGAGAGGGTGAGCGGGTGCGGCGGGGGTCACTGCCTGTACCCTCCCGATGTCGTTATCCCTTCCAATCGCAAGGATTGACCGGGTGGAGTCCACCGAGCTTCGCATTGCCGCCATCGTGCCGTGCCACAACGAAGAGGCCGCGGTGGCGAAGGTCGTCACCGACCTGAAGGCCGCCGTGCCGGGCATCGTCGTGTACGTCTACGACAATCTGAGCACCGACGCGACCGCGGAGCGGGCGCGCGAGGCCGGAGCGATCGTGCGGACCGAGTACCGCAAGGGCAAGGGCAACGTGGTGCGCCGTGCCTTCGCCGATATCGAGGCCGACATCTATCTGATGATCGATGGCGACGACACCTACGACGCCTCGGCCGCACCGCTGATGATCAAGACGCTGCTGGAGGGCCCGTACGACCACGTACTGGGGGTGCGGCGGGAACTCGCGGGCGAATCCGCGTACCGGGTCGGGCACGAGACCGGCAACAAGGTGCTCAACGGCGTGGTCGGCAAGGTGTTCGGCGAGAACGTCGAGGACATGCTGAGCGGGTACCGGGTGTTCTCCCGGCGTTTCGTGAAGAGCTTCCCGGCGGTGTCGCGCGAGTTCGAGATCGAGACCGAGTTGACGGTGCATTCGCAGCATCTGCGGGTGCCGCAGACCGCGGTGCCGGTCGGCTTCCGGGATCGCCCGGCGGGCAGTGAATCCAAACTGCGCACCTATCACGACGGGTTCAAGATCCTGCGCCTGATCATCGGCCTGGCGCGGCATGAGCGACCGGTCGCCTTCTACGGGATGTTCGGCACGCTGGCCTGGCTGCTGTCGGTCGTGCTGATCGTTCCGATCGTGGTGGAGTTCTATCGGATTCACGAGGTACCGCGATTCCCCACGCTGTTCCTCGGCTTCACGCTGCTGTTGTTCGGCACGCTCGCGTGGACGGCCGGTCTGATTCTCGACGGCATCAAGCGCTCCCGGCACGAGGCCGCGCGACTGATCTATCTGCGCTACTCGGCCGTCGGAGCCGGAGAACGGGAGCCCGAGCATTCCGGCGGTTCGCGCCGATGACCTCGGTATCCGACAGATCCGGCGCGGCGTCGACCGGAGACTCGGCCGCGGCGTCTACCGGAGACTCTGCCGCGGCGTCTACCGGAGACTCCGCCTCCGCGGCGCAGAATGGCGCGGTGGAATCGAAGAATGGCAACGGGATGCCCGGCGGCGACAGCGCCGACACGACCTCGGATACGGCGGTCGCTGCCGCGTCGGACGACGGCGGACCGGTCGCGTCCACCGATACCCCGATCTGGGACGAGGTCCGGCACCCGAACGCCGTGAGCACCGCGAAAACCGCTGTGTCCGACAGCGCGAGCGCCACAGCGACCGCGACCGAAGCGGTCGCCGCCGACGAGCGCGCCCAGCCCGCCAAGGTCGGAGTCGGCGCGGCGCGGCCCGGTGGGTTCGGCGGCATCGTCGACGCCGTCGAACGGCGGTTCGGTACGGCGGCGCTGGCCTTCGTCGTGGTGGCCGGGGTCTTCGGGGCGCTGTTCGCCGTCGCCACCCCGCCGTTCTGGGGCCACGACGAGATCACCCAGTTCGGGCGGGCGTATCAGGTGGCGCACGGCGGGTTCACCCCGGAGGAGATCGCCGACGATCGCGACGTCGCCTACGGCGGTCAGGTGCCGACCAGCATCGACGCGCTGATGAGCTACGCGTTCGGGGACTACAACAACAATCCCGAAGAACCCGATCCGATGGTGGCCGATCCGGGCGTCTACGACCGCCTCGGCGCGGCACCGGTGACGGCGGAGACCCGGGATGTGTGGTTCACCAATACCGCCGCCTACTCCCCCGTTCCGTATGTCCCCGCGGCCCTGGGCATTCGGCTCTCCGAGGCGCTCGACCTGAGTGTCGGCGCGCTCAATACCGTGACCCGGCTGTCCGGTCTGCTGGCCTACGTGCTGATCGTCGGCTTCGCACTGCGGACCCTGCGCGGGCACCGGGTGCAGTGGCTGGCGTTCACGGTCGCGGTGCTGCCCATCGCGGTCTTCCAGGCGGGCACGGTCACGGCCGACACCATGACCAACGCGCTGGCCATCCTGGTGTCGGCGCTGCTGGTGAAGGGGTTGTTCCTCGGTGACCGGCTGACCCGCCCGGAGACCGTCGCGGCGCTCGCCGCCACGGTGCTGCTGCCGATCAGCAAGCCGACCTACGTGCTGCTGGCCATGCTCACCGTGCTGATTCCGGCGCGTCGCTACGGTCTGCGCGGACCGCTGCGCTTCCTGCCGTGGGTGGTCGCGGCCGTCGGCGCGGGCGTGTTCGCGGCGTGGATGAAGATCGCCGCCCCGACCGGTGAGGGCATGAGCCTGATGCGGCCCCGGCACCAGTGGGGCACCGTGCGGCCGGGCGATCAGCTCTCGGAGATCCTGAGCGATCCGCTGCGCTTCCTGAGCGTGTTCGGCGACAGTGTGTGGCTGCGCGACCAGCGCTGGTTCACCCAGTTCTTCGGTGAACTGGGCTTCGCCTACATCGATGTTCCGGCCATCACGATGCTGGCCTGCCTGCTCGCTTTCGCGGTGAGCGTCGGCATTGCCGATCGTTTGCCGGGGGCGAGCAACGCGCGCACCGCCATTGTCGCGCTGACCGTATTGGCCAGTGTCGCCATGATCTACGTGACGCTGTACATGTCCTTCACCCCGGTGGGCTACTACATCATCGACGGTGTGCAGGGCCGGTACTTCGTCCCGCTGGCCATTGCCGCCATGGCGGTGGTGCTGCGCTGGATGCCGTTGCGGCTCACCGATTCCGAGGGGCGTACGCCGTCACGCGGACCGGCCGTCGTCATCGTCTCCGCCAGCGTTTTCGCACTCGTCACCGCGGCCGCGAAATACTGCTCCATCGTCTGGGGCTGAGTAACCCGGGGTTGAAACCGCGCGGCGCGCCGGAGATCGCGCGGCCCACCATCACCCGGTGAGCCGCGCGAGCCTAGCGACGAGCACGCGCGGCCTACGCGAGTTCCGCGGCCTACAGGACTTTCTCGCCCGCGGCGGCGTAGGCGCTTTCGGTGACGGCTTTCTGCGGCCGCCACCAGGATTCGTTACCGCGATACCAGTCGATGGTGGCGGCCAGTCCCGCGCGGAAGTCGCGGTATTCCGGTTTCCAGCCGAGTTCGGTGCGCAGCAGCGTGGAATCGATGGCGTAGCGCTGATCGTGGCCGGGACGGTCGGTGACGTGGTCGAAGTCGTCCGGATCGCGGCCGAATGCCTCCAGAATGAGCCGCACCACCGATTTGTTGTCGCGTTCGCCGTCGGCGCCGATGAGATATGTCTGACCGATGCGCCCGCGCTCCAGGATTTCCCATACCGCGCTGTTGTGGTCGTCCACGTGGATCCAGTCGCGCACCTGATGGCCGGCGCCGTAGAGGCGGGGGCGGATACCGTCGATGAGATTGGTGATCTGCCGCGGAATGAATTTCTCGACGTGCTGGTAGGGGCCGAAGTTGTTGCTGCAGTTGGACAGTGTGGCCCGGATACCGAACGAGCGCACCCAGGCGCGCACCAGCATGTCGCTGGACGCCTTGCTGGCCGAATAGGGACTGGACGGATTGTATGGCGTGTCCTCGGTGAACGCGGCCGGATCGTCGAGTTCCAGATCGCCGTACACCTCGTCGGTGGAGATGTGGTGGTAGCGCACCTGATGTTTGCGCACCGCCTGGAGCAGCGCGAAGGTGCCGACGATATTGGTCTGGACGAACGGCCACGGATCGGCGAGGGAATTGTCGTTGTGTGATTCGGCGGCGAAATGCACCACCGCGTCCACACCCCCGACCAGCCGGTCCACCAGTGCCGCATCGGCGACGTCACCGTGCACGAACTCGATGCGGTCGGCCACCGGGTCCAGTGAGGCCCGGTTTCCGGCATAGGTGAGTTTGTCCAGCACGGTGATATGGACGCCGGGCCGTCGGTTCACGGTCTGATGAACGAAGTTCGCGCCGATGAAGCCGGCGCCACCGGTTACGAGCAGTCGCACAGCAGCACCCTACCGAGTTTCGCGGCGAGCCGGGGGTCAGGTAACCCGACGAGCACAGCGGCGGCGTTCCGGCTGCGCGCATTCGGATACGCGGTGGAAACACCGAATACCGCCGTAGGTTGGAATCCGCGCCGAAATGTCGCAATTTCGCCGCCAACTCGCGACATTCGCCCGATTCGGTCACGGATATACCTCGATTATTTGTGATCTCGAACACAAACTTGCTGGTCCGGATTGTCGATTCCGTCCGGAAGGTTCGAGAAAGTCGGTCGCGACCTGCGTGTTTCCAGGAGCCGACCACCGCGTACGGCGCTGTGGTGAACAAGAATTGAATGAACGGTCACAGTAGGTTCACCGATCGTTAGCTGACCTCGATTTGTATTCCCGTGTCCCCCCGAGCTCTTCGTATCGAGGTTTCAAAGAATGCTGATGAGGAAATTCGCCGCGACGTCGGCCATGGTTATCGCTGCCCTGGGCGTCACCGCGGGCACCGTGCACGCCGACCCGGCTCCGGCACCGAAGGGTGTCAATGTCTCCTATGAGATTCAGGAGAAGAGCCTGACGCTCACCACCGACGTCGGATCGCTGGCGGTCGAGGACGGCGCCCTGAAGATCAAGAACGCCGACGGCACCGTGATGGGCGGCGCTCCGCTCACCGCGCAGGTCGACGAGTTCGTCTTCCCGATCGCCGCGGAGATCAGCGGCAACACCGCCACCCTGACCCCGCAGCTCGACATGGAGCACGCGGTCTACAAGCCGGTCGCGGTGCCGTTCGCCGCGCCCGACCAGTTCAAGACCCCCTACGACCGCGAGAAGGCGGCCTTCTCCCGGATGAAGGACCAGATCAGCCTGGCGGGCACCCTGGCCGGTCTGACCACCACCGTGCTCGGTGGCGTGGTCGGCTGCGGTCTCGGCATCGTGTTCGGTGCTGCCATCACCCTTCCGGTCGCCCTGGGTGGCGGCTCCGGCCCGATCATCGGCTGCCTCCTGGGCGCCGCGGCGGGCGCGAGCCTGATCGGCATCGCCGGCACCATCCTGATCACCGCTCCGGTGGCGGTCGTGTCGGTCCTGCAGTACTTCCAGACCATCAACGA
>NZ_JASCXP010000151.1:0-15448 GCF_030010695.1 Nocardia sp. CC201C | reverse complement strand
TGCGGCGAGTTCGGTCCCGATCGGACGGGCGACGGTGGTGCGCAATGGTGTGCTGATCGCCCTCGCGGTGCTGGTGGCGGTCGGTGCGCTCGCGGTGCCGGAGGTGCCGGGCAGCCTGCCCGCGGATCATGCCGTCGGCATGGCGGTGGTCGCGGTGCTGCTCGCCCTGTTCCTGCTGATCCAGGGCGAGTTGCGGGTGGTGCGGCGGCGGCTGGACGAGCAGGCGCTGTCCACCCTGGGGGCGGAGGGCCTGCCGGTCGGTGCGGTCGCGCCGGAGTTCGAGCTGCTCACTCCCGAGGGTGACCGGTCGGGCCTGTCGGACCTGCTGCGCGCGGGCCGTCACCTGCTGCTGGTGTTCGTGCACCCGCACTGCGAGATGTGCGCGGCACTGGCTCGGGAGCTGCCGCGCTGGCATCGCCGAACGGCGGCGGAGTTGAGCATCGTGGTGGTCGGCAACGGCGACCCCGCCGAGCACGAGAAATGGGCCGAGGTCCAGGGGGTGGGTGATATCCCGGTGCTGGTCCAGCAGGGCAATGAGGCGGCCTTGCGCTATCGGGTGCGCGGAACGCCCTCCGCGGTGCTCATCGGAGCGGACGGCCGGATCGCCGCACCGGTCGCCCGCGGAGCGACCGCGATCCGGGAGCTCGTAGTTCAGAGCGGTCGGTATCGTAAATCTTCTGTCGCACAGTCGATTTCACCGTGACACCCGTTTCCGGGGCTTACCATCGAAGGGCAGGTTCCATCCACCCGTACGCGGCAGCGAGGGGAATATCATGGCGGACTTCGCATTCACCGATTACTCCGGCAAGGAATTCGTCATCCGATTGACGAACGAGCAGCGCATCGAGGAGGCTCGCCGGATACTCTCCGGTGAGGAACAAATGTCCACCCACGTCATGGGTCGGATACGCAAACAAACCGCCGACTACAACCCCGGCTGGAACTTCCACCTCGACCCGGACACCATCAGCTTCTTCACCATGGCCATCGAGGTCTGCGATGCCAGCATCACCTATGTCGAAGACCACCTGGATGAGGCGTGCGGGGCGTTCCTCCCCGGATGCTTCTGGTGTCCCTGGTCCTCCAGGCTGACCCGCGAACTCACCTAAGCGGCCGCTCCGGCCGGTGTCCCACACCGGCCGGAGTCGCGACCCGAGGCATTCCGTGGATTTGGATGTCTCGCGGATTCAGAGTTTCCGTGAGCGGAGTTCGTGGCCCTTGGAGGTTTTGCAGCGGCCGCTCTCCAGATCCCATTGCCAGCCGTGCAGGTTGCAGGTCAGGGTGTTGCCTTCGACTACGCCGAATTTCGACAGGTCGGCTTTCAGGTGGGGGCAGCGGCGCTGTACTTCCCAGCCGTCGAGTTCGGTGGAGGCGGAGTCGTCGTGCGCTTCGGCGAACCAGCCGTCGGCGTAGGCGATGCGCTCATCGGTGAGGCATTTGAAGAAGGTGTAGAGGAATTCGTTGTAGCCGCCGATGCGCCAGGTGGTGAAGCGCGTCGACAGGAAGATGGTGTTCACCCAGTCGGGTTCGTTGTCGCGCAGCACGGTGCGCACCAGCTGCGGGTCGATGCGGAAGCCGTAGCGGTGCTTGCCTTCTCCCGCGACGGGTTCGCGCACCATGCGCTGGGGGAAGTCCAGCACCACGGTCTCCTCGCCCATGACGAGGCTGACCGGGTAGCCGATGCCGTCGCAGATGAGGTCGCTCTGCGCCATGATCGGCTCGAAGAGCTCCTTCAGCGGCGGTAGCAGCGGCTCGTCTCCGGTTGCCCAGGAAGCCTTTTCGGCCGCCAGCACGGGAGCCATGCGCTGCGCCATGTCCTCGATGTAGGCGGCCTTGTCGCCGTAGATGGTCTCCGGGGCGACCGGGTGGCTCAGCTCGAGCAGGTCCTTGCCGCGCAGGTCCACGGTGGAGCCCGGGATCATGAGGATGCCGCCGGTGTTGCCGTGGATCTCCATCTGCTCCAGGAACACCATCTGGTCCGGGAAGATATTGCCCTCGTCGCCGCGGTCGTCGTTGAGGTAGCGCAGCTCGTCGTCGAGGAAGACCGGCGGTCCGGCCGAGGGCACCACCCAGGTCGCGCCGACCTGTTCGATGTAGGAGCGGGCCCGGTCCATGCCGCGCTGCCGCTTCTGCTTGCCGAAGTTGGCCTTGGTGCGGGTCGGGATGTCGTACACCATCGGGTACCAGATGGCCCCGGAGTACTGCAGCAGGTGGATGTCCACATGCCCGAACTGGTCGTGCAGCACGTCCATATCGACGGGCCGGGCGTCGTTCATGTTGAAGCAGACGGTCTCACCGTCGGAGACGACCAGGCCGGAGTCGCCGATGGGTCCGTCGGCGGGCGCGCGCAGCGCGATGATCATGACGTCCAGCTCGCCGCCGTTCGGGCCGGTGACGGTGTGCTTGACGGAGTCCTCGGTCTCCACGAACGTGTGGAAGCCGAGCTTCTCGAGTTCGCGCTTGAGGTCCGGCACCGGGTAGTCGGGCAGCAGGACGGTGGCGTCCTTGTTCACCTTGTCGGTGAGCAGTTGAGCGTCGAAGTGGTCGCGGTGTAGGTGCGAGACGTAGAGGAAATCGCAGTTGCCCAGTTCGTCCCAGTCCAACCGGGTGTTGTCCGGAAACGGGAACCACGAACCGAAGTACGCCGGGTTCACCCATGGATCGCAGAGGATCGTCCCCGCCGCGGTTCGGATGTGGAATCCGGCGTGTCCGACGCTGGTGATCTGCACGAGCTTCTTCCTCCCTGACCGTTACCAGCCACCCAGCGTACTGGTTAGGGAGAAACGTCGCCGATGCAGTAACCCTCGTCGCCGGACTTCAGGGTGAATGTCCGTTTCTGCTGGACACCGGCCGCATTGGTGACCGGCACGGACACCGTGATGTAGCCGCCGTCGGGCCACGCGGACTCGATGGACTGGTCTATGAAGGACGTCACGCCGGTGAGCTGTCCGGGGTTCAGCGCCAGCGGCGGCGACGTAGCCCGACCGGTCTGTTCGGGGTCCCAGCTGCCCGGCGTGGGGGCGCAGACCAGCGGGTACCGGCCCTCCTCGTCCGCGGGGTCGAGGGGTTCGCCGGTGAACCGCGCCAGATAGCGGCGCACGGTGTGCCGCGCGTCCGCGCCGTTGAATCCGAGCTCGGTGTCGAATCCGAGGTCATTGCCGCTGCGATAGACGCGCGGGCACGCGTAAGCGCCGGCGAGGGTGCGATCCGAGGCCACCACGGTGACCGCCGCGCCGCTCCAGATCACCCCGGATGCGCCGCGCACCGGCGGATTCTCCAGCGCCGCGAGGATCGATTCCGGCTCGGCGTACATGGCCGCCGCGTTCGACGGCGCGATGGTCCAGCACTTCTCCGTGATCGCGTCGACATCCCCGGCCCGCAGGTCCGCCACCCAGGCCCCGACGGCCGCGGTGCCGTCGGGATTCTCCGCCGCCGTGTTCCCGGGCGTGTCGCCGCTGGTCGTCGTGGTGGCCGCGGTCGTGGTGGTGACCTGGACCGGGCTGGCGGGTGCGGGATCGTCCCCGGGGATGCCCGAGACGGAATCGCAGCCCGCGAGCACCGCCGCCGACGCCACCGCCAATCCGCTGACCAGGATTCCCCGCCGTCGCGCCCCGAGCTCCGGCAGCCCCCTGCGGCAGTAGTCACGCAGCGATGTTCGGGCGTTTCCCACTCCTGCGAACCTCTTTCGTGTCCCCGCGGCCGTCCTGGTGTCACAGCCGACGATCGATGTTGCCTGGGTCACTGGTACCAGCTCCCGCAGCGACTACGCTAGCTGAACTGTGGAACCCGTCTACTTCCCGATCATCGGGCTGGCCCGCACCGTGTTCGCACTGCAGGGCCTGAAGTTCACCGTCACCGGCGACGAGCACATTCCCGCCGAGGGCGGTGCGGTCATCGCCATCAACCACACCGGCTACATGGATTTCACCTACGCCGGACTGCCCGCGCGCACCCCCAAGCGCTACATCCGGTTCATGGCGAAGCAGGAAGTCTTCGACAATTCCATCTCCGGGCCGATCATGCGGGCGCTCAAACACATTCCGGTGGACCGGTCGGCGGGGGCGGACTCCTTCCACGAGGCGGTGCAGCGGCTGAAGGCCGGAGAACTGGTCGGCGTGTATCCGGAGGCCACCATTTCCCGCAGCTTCGAGATCAAGGATTTCAAGTCGGGCGCGGCGCGCATGGCCATCGAGGCCGGAGTGCCGATCGTCCCGATCGTGATCTGGGGTGCGCAGCGGGTGTGGACCAAGGGGCACCCGAAGCGCCTGGGCCGCACCAACACTCCCATCTCCATCAAGGTGGGCGAGCCCATCGCACCGTTCGAGCCGGCCGCGGAGTTGACCGCCACCCTGCGCTCCACCATGCAGGCGATGCTGCTGGACGTGCAGCGGGACTACGTGCACGAACCCGGTGCCTACTGGGTGCCCGCCCGATTGGGCGGCAGCGCACCGACTCTCGAAGAGGCGAACGCCATGGACGCCGCGGAAGCCGCCGAGAAGGCCGCCCGCCGCACCCAGCAGTAGCCCGCCGCCCCTCCCCTGCGCCGCCCGAGGGGACGGGCTCACCGTCGTTGCCGAAGCGGAAGGTGTATGTCGGGCGGCAACAGTGAACACCGTTGTCATGGATCCGGCCGACACCACCCTCGATCTCGCCACGCTCGGCACGCGCGCGGTCAACGCACTGCTCATGTCGCCGAGCGCACCCCAGGGCGTGCTGGTCGCCAACCCGGGCGGCGCGCACGCCCTGGCCTGCGGCCTGTATCGCGAGATGGCCGTCACCATCGACGGTTCCGTCGGCTACTACTGCGCGGGCATGAACCAGCATGCCGCCGTCACCGTGAACGGCGACGCCGACGTCGGGGTGGCGGAGAACATGATGTCGGGCCTGGTCCGGGTGCGCGGCGACGCCGCCCAGTCCGCGGGCGCGACCGCGCACGGCGGCCTGCTGGTCATCGAGGGCAATGCCGGTGCGCGCTGCGGCATCTCGATGAAGGGCGTCGACATCGTGGTCGGCGGCGACAGCGGCCCCATGAGCGCCCTCGTGGCGCAGGCGGGCCGCCTGGTGGTGTGCGGCGACGCCGGTCCCGCCCTGGGCGAATCACTCTACGACGCCCGCGTCTACGTCCGCGGCGAAGTCGCCTCCCTGGGCGCCGCCTGCGTCCGCAAACCCATGCGCCCCGAACACCTCACCGAACTGCGCGAACTCCTCCACACCGCCGGATTCCCGCACGACCCCACCGAATTCACCCGCTACGGCTCCACTCGCCAACCTCCCTGGCCCCACGTCCCACCCCGCCCAGACCCTCGCTGACCCGCAAAAACCGACCCCGCGAACACGACCCCTCAACTCGGATCCGACCCCCGCACCGCACTCAGCCAGGTGACCGTCGTTCCCGCCACCACCGTGACCGCCACGAACGCCAGCGTCCCGCCACCGGCCACGTACACCCAGAACAGCCCCACGAACGGGGCCACCACGGCCGATTGGGCGTCGAGCAGCAGGCGGCGGGGCCAGCGGGTGGCGGTGGCGGCGAGTTCGACGGCGTCCGGATCCGGCCGGGACGGATTGTCGACCAGCCGGCCCACCGGTTCCGAGTCCCGGCTGCGACCAGCGGGATACACCCGAAGCCCGTCGACATGGATTGTCCGCCCGGATGTTTCGACCCGGGCCGGTGTCAGCGTCATCAGCGCCGGATCGAAATAGACCGGCACCCACAGCGTTCGCCCGTCTGTCGTGCACTCCAACCACGACCGGCTCACCAACCGAAACTGTTGGCGAATTCGCCGCGCGGTCATTCCGGCATCGACCCCGCCCGTGTCCCGCAGCGCGTAGCCGACCCGGAATCCGGTGTACCCCAGAATGATCAGCACCAACGCGGCCAGCAGCCTGCGCAGCTCCATATCGCCGAACGGCGCCCAGGCGAAGCACATCGCCAGGGCGCCGATCGTCACGACTACCGGATAGGCCAGCGGGTGGCCCCGGAACCTCACTTCAAGAAGCCGATTTTCGTGTAGTCGTAGGACGCCAGGCCGGGAGCACCGTAATTGGCGAGATTGTCACGCACCGCGACATTGCCCGGCGACTGCCACAGCGGCAGTGAATGGCCCTCATCGAAGACCATCTGATCGACCTGGTTGGCCAGTTCGACGGCCTTCTCCGGATCGAGTTCCGATAGGGTCCGCTCGATCAGATCGTTGAGTTCGGGGGAGCCGATGCGGCCGTAGTTGCCCTGCAGATTGTCCGGGTAATACCCGTAGATCTGCGGCAGGCTGCTGAACGGGAACGGGTCGCCCACCCAAGCCCACTGGCCGACGTCGAAATTGCCCGGCTGGATCTCATCGGTGAAGAAACCTTGGCCGGGTTTGGTGTCGATGGTGAGTTTGACGCCGACGGCGGCGAGGTTCTGCTGAATGATCTGTGCCACCTGCACCCAGGTGTCGGCGTTGTACATGACATCGCGGATTTCCAGGATGCGGCCGTCCTTCTCCCGGAATTCGCCGTTGAGCCTCCACCCGAGCGCGTCGAGTTCCTGGGCCGCGGCGGCCGGGTCGAAGGGGAGGGCGTTGTCCTGGTAACCCTTCTGGCCCACCAGATAGACGTGGTTGTCGAGCGGCTTGGGGTTCTCGACGAGGCCGTTCAGAATCGCCGTCGCGATGCCTTGGCGGTCGATTGCCTTGGCGATCGCCACCCGCAGTTTCGGATCCTCGAGAATTGAGCCGGGCGCGCCGTTGAAGGTCAGGTGGGTCCAGGAATTGCCGGGGGCGCGGCGGATCGCCACGCCCGGCGTGTTCTGCGCGGTCTTGAGTTCGTCGCGGTCGGCGATGCCCGTCGCGTCGATCTCGTTGTTCTGCAACGCCGGAAGCCGTGCCGCGCTGTCGAGCACGCTGAAGGTGATGGTGTCGAGCTTGGGCTTGTCACCCCACCAGGTGGGGTTGTGGTCCAGGACGATGCGTTTGACGGCGCGGTCGACGGACTGCACCTTGAACGGGCCGGCGGTGAGGGCGATGCCGTCCACGAGGCTCTTGTTGAACGCCTCCGGTGTTTCGGTGACCGACTTCGGGTACAGGAAGCTGTTGCCCGCGAACTGGCCCTTCCACTCGCCGTAGTGCTTGGCGAACGTGATGACGGCCTGGCGGTCGTCCACGCCGCGTTCGACCTTCTCGACGCGGTCGAAGCCACCCGGCGCGGCGATCAGGAAGTCTTTGTTCTTCCCGCTCATGGCCTCGGCCTGCGAGCGGATGTCCTCCCAGGTGATGGGGCTGCCGTCGGACCAGACCGCGTCCGGATTGATGGTGTAGGTGACCTGCTGCGGTTCGGTGCTGGTCAACTCGACGCTGGTGAAGTAGTCGGTATTGACCGAAAGATCGCCCGCCGCATCGGTGCTGAAAGCTCGCGGCATCATCGGCCGCAGGATGGCCGCGATCTCGGCGTCGTTGCCGTCGTTGGACAGCGCGTTCCAGTTCTCCGGGATGGCGCTCACCGCGAGCCGCAGGTTGCCCCCGTCGCGCAGATCGCTCACCGGATGCGGATTGATATCGTTGGTGGTGCCGAGTTCGGCGACCGCCCCTTCGGGCGCGCCGTCATCGCCGCCCGCACAGCCGGTGGCCGCCACGGCGACGGCCACCAAGGGTACCGCGAGCCGCAAGCCTATCGAGCGCAATCGCATCGATCGCTCCTTCCGTTGGGGAACTGCCGGATCACTTCAGGAAACCGATCTTGGTGTAGTCGTAGGAGGCCAGTCCCGTCGCCCCGTAGTTGGCGAGATCCGCCCGCACCGCGACATTGCCGGCCGACTGTGTGAGCGGCAGTGAGAAGCCGATCTCCCACAGCTTGCGGTCGATCTCGTTCGCCAGGTCGATCGCCCGCTGCGGGTCGAGTTCGGCCAGCGCCTGATCGATGAGGTCGTTGATCTCCCGGGAACCGATGCGGCCGTAATTGCCCTGCAGATCATTGGGGTCGTACCGGTAGACCTGCGGCAGGTTCTTCAACGCGAACACGTCACTGGACCACACCCAGTGCGCCATATCGAAATTGCCGGGCCGGATCACGTCGGTGAACAGCCCCTGGCCGGGCTTGGTCTCGATCAGCAGCTGCACGCCGATGCGGGCCAGGTTCTGCTGCATGATCTGGGCCATCTGGACCCAGGTGTCGGAGTTGTACATGACATCGCGGATCACCAGTTTGCGGCCGTCCTTCTCGCGGACGTCACCGTTGAGCGTCCAGCCGAGCTCGTCCAGCTCCCGTGCCGCGGCATCGGGATCGAACGGGAGGCTGTTGTCCTGATAGCCCACCTGGCCCTGCACGTACACGTGATTGCCCAGCGGTGTCGGGTTCTCGACCAGACCGTTCTGCAGGGCGGTCGCGATGCCCTGCCGGTCGATCGCCTTGGAGATGGCGACGCGCACGCGGGCGTCCTCGAGGATCGAACCGGGTGCGCCGTTGAAGGTCACGTGTGACCAACTCGCACCCGGGGCCCGGCGGATGGCGACACCCGGAGTGTTCTGGGCGATCTTCATATCGTCGCGGGTCGCGAGGCCGATCGCGTCGATCTCGTTGTTCTGGAGCGCGGGCAGCATCGCGTCGTCGGCGAGCACGCTGAAGGTCATGGTGTCGAGCTTGGGTGTGTCACCCCACCACTTCGGATTACGGGCCAGCACGATGCGTTGCAGGGCGCGGTCCACCGACTGCAGGGTGAACGGTCCGGCGGTCAGCGCGATCCCGTCACGCAGGCTCTCGTTGAATGCCTCCGGCGTCTCGGTGACGGTCTTCGGGAACAGGAACCCCTCCCCGGCGAACTGCCCCTTCCAGTCGGCCCAGTGCTCCTTGAACGTGATGACCGCCTGCCGGTCGTCGACACCGCGCTCCACCTTCTCCACTCGGTCGAAGCCGAAGTTCATGCGAATCAGATAGGCCGGGTTCGAGCCGTTCAGCGCTTGCGCCTGGGAGCGGAGGTCCTCCCAGGTGATGGGGGTGCCGTCGGACCAGACCGCGTCGGGGTTGATGGTGTAGGTGACCCGCTGCGGCTCGGTGTCGGTGAGTTCGATACTGGTGAAGTAGTTGGTGTCCACCGAAAGGTTGCCCGCCGCATCGGTTCTGAACGCACGCGGCATCTGCGGCCGCAACAGGCTGCCCACCTCGCCGTCCGCGTCGGTGTGCAGCACGTTCCAGGTCTCGGGCAGGGAACTCAACGCGAGCCGCAGATTGCCACCGTCGCGCAACTCGCTCACATCACGAGGGTTGATGTCGTTGGTGGTGCCGAGTTGGGCGGCGGCGCCCGTCGACGTGTCGGTGTCGCCACCGGCGCACCCGGCGAGTACGACCGCCGCTGCGACCAGGGGCACGGCCAAACGTGTTCCCAGCGAACGGATTTCCACGGCTTTCTCCTATCGTGCTACCACCGGGACGGGTACCGCGTCGATGAGGGCGCGGGTGTAGTCGTGGCGGGGAGCGGTGAAAATCTGTTCGGCCGGACCGTATTCGACGATCTCGCCGCGATACATGACGGCCACCTCATGCGCGAGGTTACGCACCACCGACAGGTCGTGGGAGACGAACAGGTATGACAGGCCACGCTCGAGCTGCAGGTCTCGCAGCAGGTTCAACACCCCGGCCTGAATCGACACGTCCAGCGAGGACACCGGCTCGTCGAGCACCAGGATCTCCGGATCCAGGGCGAGTGCGCGGGCGATATTGATGCGCTGCTTCTGGCCGCCCGAGAAGTCCGCCGGGTACCGGTCGGCGTGTTCGGGCCGCAATCCCACCTGCCGCAGCAGTTCCGGGACGCGCCGGTGGATCTCCTCACGAGGGCGGCCGTCGATGCGCAGCGGTTGTGCCAGTGCGTCGAAGATCGGCAGCCGGGGGTCCAGGGAGGCCGAGGGATCCTGAAATACGATCTGCATGCGCCGCCGGATATCGCGACGCTGCTCCTTGGTCAGCGATTCGACGTTCCGGCCCAGGATTTCGATGCTGCCGCTTTCCGGCCGCACCAGATCCATGATCTGGGTGAGGGTGGTGGACTTGCCCGAGCCGGACTCTCCTACCAGCGCCAGCGTGCGGCCCGCACGCACCTCGAAGCTGATGTCGTCCACCGCCTTCACCTCGCCGATGCGGCGGCGGAAGACGACGCCCTTGGTGATCGGGAAGGTCTTCTTCAGGTCCGACACCCGCAACACCACATGGGAATCGGTGTCGGAGCGGTGCTCCGGTTCGGGAATGTCGCGCCGGTAGGCGGCGAACAGCTCGGCCGAACCGACTTCCGCGGTGCGGATACAGGCGGCACGGTGGCCGGGTTCGGTGTCCTGCAGCGGCGGTTCGGCGGCGCGGCAGTCGTCCACCGAGACGGGGCAGCGGGGTGCGAAGGTGCACCCGGGCGGCAGCGCGTGCATGGCGGGCGGCGCACCGACGATGGGGATCAGGGGGGTGCGCGCCGGTCCGTCCATGCGCGGAATGGAACCGAGCAGGCCCACCGTGTACGGCATGCGTGGGGCGTTGAAAAGCTCGGCGACGGGCGCGGTCTCGACGATCCGCCCGGCGTACATGACCGCCACCCGATCGGCGAGCGTGGCCGCGATCCCCATATCGTGGGTGATCATCACGACGCCCGCACCGGTGATATCGCGAGCTTGGCGCAGCAGATCGAGAATCTGCTTCTGCACCGTCACGTCGAGGGCGGTGGTGGGCTCGTCGCAGATGATGAGTTCCGGATCGTTGGCGATGGCCATGGCGATCACCACGCGCTGGCGCATACCGCCGGAGAACTCGTGCGGGAACATCTTGGCTCGGACGACGGGCTCCGGAATGCCTACCAGCTCCAGCAGTTCCACCGCCCGCGCGGCGGCCTGCTCCTTGCTCATCTTCTTGTGCGCCAGCAGCGCCTCGGCGATCTGATCCCCCACCCGGTACACGGGGGTGAGGGCCGAGAGCGGGTCCTGGAACACCATGCTGATGCGGGTGCCGCGCAGCGCCGACAGATGTTTGTCGCTGAGCCCCAGCAGTTCCCGTCCCCGCAGCCGGATCGAACCGCGCACCCGCGCCTGATCCGGCAGCAGGCCCATCACCGCCAGTGAGGACACCGACTTGCCGGAACCGGATTCGCCGACGATGGCCAGCACCTCGCCATCCTGCACGGTGTAGCTCACCCCGCGCACCGCGTCGATGCGGCCTTCCTCCCCTGGAAAGGAAACGTGCAGGTCCGAGACCTCCAGCAGGGGTGCGGTGGTGGTACGCGTGTTCTTGTCGTCCGTCATGCCGCCGCCTTCTCCGCCTTCGCCTTCTTGCGCGACCGCGCCCGAGCCGAACTCGGGTCGAAGGCGTCGCGCAAACCATCGCCGACCAGGTTCGCGCACAGCACCGTGGCGACCAGCAGGCCACCGGCGAACATGAACAGCCACGGATAGGTCAGCGCCGACTTGGTGCCGGCGGCGATGAGCGAACCGAGCGATACGTCCGGCGGCTGCACGCCGAAGCCGAGGAAGCTGAGGCCGGTTTCGGCCATGATGGCCGCACCCACCGACAGCGTGGTGTCGATGATCAGGATCGACGCGATGTTCGGCACGATATGGGTGGTGATCACCGTCCAGGTGGAGGCACCCATATACCGTGCGGCCCGGACGAATTCGCGCTCCCGCAGGCTCATCGCCAGACCGCGCACGATACGTGCGCTGATCATCCAGCTGAAGACGCTCAGCAGGCCGATCAGCAGCAGGATGGAACCGCTGCCCTTGGTACGCGGTGCGAAGATCGCCACGATGATGAAGCTGGGCACCACGAGCAGCAGATCGACCAGCCACATGACGGCTCGATCCGTCCAGCCGCCCAGCAACCCCGCCAGCGATCCCGCGAGAGCGGCGATGGTGGTGGAGATGAGTGCCACGCACAGACCGATGATCAGCGACTTCTGCAGTCCGCGCAGCGTCTGCGCCAGCACGTCCTGTCCGATCTGGTTGGTGCCGAACGGATGGTCCGTACTCGGCGGCTGGAGCAGCGCCGTGTAGTCGAGTTCCTGATAGTCGTAGGGCAGCAGCGGCGGCAGCGCGAAAGCCGACACGAACATCAGCACCAGCACGATCAACCCGACCACGGCGGGCTTGTTGCGAAGGAAGCGGCGCAGCACCAGCTTTCGGCGTCCAGCCGCCGCCGGTGCACCCTGGACGATGAGTTCGGCCTCGGTCATCCCACACGCACCCGGGGGTCGAGGATCGCGTAGACCACATCGGACAGCAGGCCCGATATCAGCACCACCAATCCGGCGAAGGCCGTGATGGTCACGACCGGATACAGGTCCTGCGCATTGATGGAGTCCACCAGCCACTCACCGACACCGTGCCAGCCGAAGATCTTCTCGGTGAAGGTCGCGCCCGTGATCAGGCCGCCGAAACTGTAGGCGAACAGCGTGGCCATGGGGATCAGCGCGGTGCGCAAGCCGTGCTTGTACAGCGCCCGGCTGCGGGTGAGGCCCTTGGCGCGGGCGGTGCGGATGAAGTCGGACTGGAGCACGTCCAGCATGGCGTTGCGCTGGTAGCGGCTGTATCCGGCCATGGCGCCCAGCGCCAGGCCCAGCGTCGGGACGACCATGTGCTGGAGGCGGTCCACGAACTGATTCCACAGGCCGTGCACGGCGGTCGCGGAGGTCTCACCCGTATAGAGGAAGATCTGCTTGCCCGTGGCCATATTGATTTCCAGCGCACCGAATTTCAGCAGGGTGGCGAGCAGGAACACCGGTGTGGACAGCACCAGCAGCGAGATCACCGTCGTGAAATAGTCGCTGAACCGGTACTGCCGTATCGCGCCCGCCGCACCGATCAGCACGCCCAGCACCGTGCCGACCACGGAGCCGATCAGGAGGAGTCGCAGGCTGACGGCGATCCGGCGCGGCAGTTCCTCCGAGACCGGCTGCCCGGCCAGGGTCTGGCCGAAATCGCCGTGCACCACGCCGCCCACCCACTGCACGTACCGAGGAACGATCGGCTCGTCCAGTTTCAACTCCGCGCGCTTGGCGTCGATCACCGACTGCGGCGGCCGGGGATTGCGCTGCTCCAGACTTTCCAGGGGATTGAAAGACCAGGATGCCGCCACGAACGTGAGAAACGACGCCAGTAGCAGCAATACGACATAGTTGAGCGCACGTCGCAGCAGGAATCCGGCCATCAGTCCCTCTCGGGTCGAGTCTGTAGCCCCAGATCATAGGGACCGACCTGAAGATATGCGCAGTACCGCGCAGCCAATGCCGGGCAAGTCGTGGCGGGCGGGGTTCGGTGGGGGTGCTCACGCCGTGATCGAACCGATTGTGAACGCGGTGTGGGGGATAGTCGACGGTAGGGCTGCGAATGGGCATCTTTCGGGCAAGCGGGACCCCTCTCGAGGCAGGATGGAACAGGTGACTCTCTTTCACCTGCCCAAACCCAAGATGGTCGCCACCGATGTCGACGGCACGCTCATCGACCACCGGGAGCAGGTGAGTGCCCGCACCAGAGCGGCCGTGGCGGCGCTGATCGCCGATGGTGTGCCGTTCGTGCTCGCCACCGGGCGTCCACCCCGCTGGATCGACCCGGTGGTGGACGGGCTGGGGTATGCCCCGCTGTGCGTGTGCGGCAATGGGGCGGTCATCTACGACAGTGCGCAGGATCGGATCCTGTCCACGCGGGTGCTGGATGTGGACACCCTCGAATGGTTGGCGGAGCTGGCCGAGCGGCTGCTACCCGGGTGCGGGCTGGCGGCCGAGCGGGTGGGGGTCAGCGCGCACGATGCCGCCACGCCGCAGTTCGTGAGTTCACCCGAGTACGAGCACGCCTGGCTGAATCCCGATGACACGCGGGTGGCGCGGTCGGAGGTGATCGCCGCGCCCGCCATCAAGATGCTGATCCGGCTGGCGGGCGCGACCAGCGCGTTCATGCGGGAGGTGCTGGAGCCGCATCTGATCGGGCGCGCGGATCTGACGTACTCGACCGATGACGGGCTGGTCGAGCTGTCGGCCCCCGGCGTCACCAAGGCGACCGGGCTGGCCACCGTCGCCCAGCGGCTCGGCGTGCAGCACGCCACCATGATCGCCTTCGGCGATATGCCGAACGACGTGCCGATGCTGCGGCTGGCGGGGCACGGCGTGGCCATGGCCAACGCGCATCAGGAGGCCAAGGAGGCCGCCAACGAGGTGGCCGCCACCAACAACGAGGACGGGGTGGCCCGCATCCTCGAACGCTGGTGGGCGTGAACGACTCTCGCCGCTGAGCGCCGCCGGGTTACGGCGCGGGCAGCGGGGCCGGGATCGGGTCGGCTGCGGGCGCCTGCGCCAACGGCTGCGGGATCGGCGCACCGGCGGGGGACTGGCTGGTCCCGAAGGTGTCGAGAATCGTCGTGATGATGCCGGTGACCCGGTTGAAGATCAGCGAGCCGTACTGGAAGTCGGCGCGCACGCCGTCGGGCACCTCGTACTCACTGCTGGTCGGCATGCCCAGCAGGCCGGTGAACGCGCCCAGCTGGATGAAGCGTTCCAGGATCTTGCCCACCACCTGGTAGACCCGGCCGTCCGGGGTGGAGTAGGCGATGCCGTTGGCGAACTGCACGTATTGGCCGCCGTCCACGGTGGGCCGCGGTTCGGAGATCGGCGCGCCCAGCGGTCCGGCCGCCCCGCCCTGCTCGTTCCAGGTGCGGGCCACCGCGCTGCGGTCCAGCATGTCGAGCAGCAGGGTGGTCAGATCGGCCAGCGCCGCCAGGTCCGCGTCGGCCTCCGGGTCGATGGACTGCTGCTGATCCGCGCGCTGATCGGTGCGCGACCGCGGCGGTGACGGCAGCTCCTGCTGTGGGGAGACCCCGCCGGAGGCGTCCTCGGCGATGGAGCGGATCCGGTCCATCAGCCCGTAGGCCGCGTCGCCGGGGCAACTGGTGTTGCCGACGTCGCGGTGCGCGAACACGATCGGCAGCCGCACCTCCTCGCCGAGCGCGTAGGGGGTGTAGCTGCTGCCCTCCGAGATCATGGTGGTGGTGCCCTCGGGGTCGAGTCCGGCCACCTTGGCCCGCCAGCCGATGAATTCGCCCATGGAACGCACGGCGGCCTCGCTCGGGGCCTGCTCCTCGTGGTTGCCCATGAAGGACACGCCCGCGGTGTTCTCGTTGAACCCGCCCGCGTGTGCGCCCTGCACCGGCTTGTCGAGTCCGCCCGCGCGGCCCTCGAAGATCTGGCCGTACTTGTCGACCAGGGCGTTGTAGCCGATATCGCACCAGCCCAAGGTTTTCGCGTGATACGCGTAGATGGCGCGCACGATGCCGGCCGACTCGGCCTTGGAGTAGTCGTTGCGGCCCGCGGTGTGGTGCAGCGTGATGCCCGCGACGCCGTCCTTGTCGTAGGTCGGGTCCTGGCAGCGCATGTTCTCGTCCGCGCCCCACTGTGCGCGTGAGATCACCTTCGGCCCGCCGCCGGGCAGCGGCGCGGCCACCTCGGACAGCGTCGCGTCGA